>JAPULC010000433.1 GCA_027295305.1 Gammaproteobacteria bacterium | reverse complement strand
TGAAAGACACACTCGAAGTGGGACTCGAAGCGGAATCGACCTATGCGGTCACCGAGGATATGTCACCACCGCATCTGCCCATGAAGGTGCTCTCGACGCCCGCGATGGTGCAGCTCATCGAAAGCACCTGCCTGCAGTCCGTGCAGCCCCATCTCGATGAAGGTGAAACCACGGTGGGCGTGCACATCAGCATTTCGCATTCGGGACCCGCAAGCGCGGGCGAAGAGGTGACCGTGAAGGCGAAGCTCGGCGAGATCAACAAACGCCGGCTCATCTTCAACGTCGAGGTGCATTCTCCTCGCGGCATCATCAGCGAAGGAACCCATCAGCGCGCTGTGATCGACACTAGTCGCTTCGGCTGATCAACGGGCGAGGCTCGATCGACACCACCCGCTTCGGGGACGTCATTATGGCCACCACGCGACGCGAATTACTCAGCTATGCGAGCGCCTCTTTAGCGATTGGTCTTCTGCCGAAGATCGCCGTAGCGGCGACTTCCCTGCCGCAAGGCACCGTGACTACGCTCACGGGCTCCGACCTGATCTATCTCACGCCGATCAAATCCAATGGCGAGGAGAGCAAATGTCACGCGGAAATCTGGTTTGCGTTTGACGGGCACGACGTGTTCGTGGTGAGCGCCTCCGATGCCTGGCGCGCCCGCGCGATCCGACAGGGGCTCGTCCGGGCTCGGATCTGGGTCGGCGAGTTCGGCAACTGGAAGAAGTCCGAGGGGCGGTATCGAAGCGCACCGCAGTTTGCCGCAATCGGTGAGATCGAAGCCAACCCGGACGAGCACGAGCGCGTTCTGGATCTCTACGGCGACAAATACAGCCTGGAATGGATCATGTGGGGCCCACGATTTCGAAACTCGCTGAAAGACGGCACGCGCACCATGCTGCGTTATCGTCCCCAGGTGTAGCGCGCACGCATTCCACCCAGGACGCAGCCCCTTTGCGGCGACGGACACACCGCGTAGTACACTCACCCGCGTGAACCGCCGTCACTTCCACCACGGCCCGAGCAGGTGGGTGGACGGATCGCAAAACCCGTGGACAATTTCATCAACGACTACGAAGGTATTCCAGGCTATGAGGAGTATCGCGGCGATCTTGCGCTCATGTACTTCGTCACGATTGATCCGACCAACGGAACGTTCGCGGGACTTACGATGATACCCATGCAGATCAGGGCACTCAGGCTCCAGCACGCCTCCGAAGACGACACGAGCTGGCTCGCAGTTAGGCTCAGCCGGGAGGGAAAACGCTTCGGCACCCGAGTGGAGCCGTTGGGAGAAATTGCTCTGGCGCTTCGCTGGCGATCTGCATGACTACACGAGGGATTGTCAGAATCTTTGTATTTTCCGTCACCGCGCTTGCCCTTGCGGCTGGAATCTTGATCGCGGCCGTGCTCTGGTTTCCAAGACCCGAGGACACCACCGACCCCGCCATCTTCGCGCGCGATGGCGCAAGCGTCGACTACTGCGATCTACCGACGTTGACGGGTGATAGTGTCAGCGCCGACGACATCCCGAAGGCCTATACCCCCGGATGCGGATGGTCGGTCTTGCCGATGCCAATCCTTGCCGCATGCACTGAGCCGATCAACGGGGGCGCGCAGGATCTGCGCGGCCTCTGGCAGGCTCATACGGGAGCGGTGGGACACATCGAACGCATCGAGCAGTGCGGCAATCGCGTGGTCATCACCTCCGGCACGATCATTCACGACATGCGCGCGGACGGGACGCTGCGAAATGGCGCCAACGACATCAATCCCAACGGCTGCTTTCGCATCTGGGCGTCAGCACAATACCTCGACGGTGCCCTCGTGTTGCATCCCCTTGGACAGTCGTTCTTCACAGTGACGCGAAGGCTCGAAGGGGACGACGAGCTCGTCTGGGAATACCCTTCCATCGGCACTACTCGTATGAGGCGAATCTGTACGTTGCCCGACTAGACGCAGATCATCTCTCCAACAGATGAAAACTTCCGACGGCGACGTACCCGCAACGAAGACCAGCCCGCCTACGGCTGCGTCGGCTAGGCCGACATCGCGTTGACCCAGTTCTCCGGGTTCATCCTCCGGAACTTCTCCCGAGCCGCATCGTCGGCGAGCAGCCTGATGACTTCCGCGTCGTTGTGCACCTCGCCGGTGAACGTCTCCGGTGTCTGCAGCGCGAGCAGCACTGCCGCGTCGACATAGCTGTCGGGCGCCGGAAGGCCGGGATTACCTCGCTGCCCGCCGCCCACCTGTCCGGGAGCGCGACCGAAGAGCAGGCCTGGCGTCTCGATTCCGCCCACGGGTTTCAGGCAATTTACCGCGATGCCTTTGTCCTTCAACTCGTTGGCGAGGCCGAGGGTCATCGATTCGATGGCACGTTTCGTCGCGCCGTAGTGCGAGCCACCCTCCGCGCGTGCTGCAACGGACGAGATATTGATGATGTTGCCGCTCTCGCGCTCGAGCATCGATGGCAGCGCCGCACGAATGCAGTAGAACGGACCGTGAACGTTGACTTTGAACTCGAGCTCCCAGTGCCTGATCTGAATCGTCGACACGAACCCCGGCGGTTGCACGGCCGCGTTCGTCATCAGAATGTCGATCTGGCCCCACTTCTCGAGCACCTGCTGTGTCATGTTCTCGACGGATTCATAATCGGCCACGTTGCACACCACCGCAAACGCCTCGCCGCCGGCTTCTTCCACGAGCTCCGCGGTGTGATAGATCGTCCCCGGAAGACGCGGATCCTTCTCTTCGGTCGTGCGTGCGGCAATGGCGACCTTGGCACCTTCGCGCGCGTAACCCACCGCGCAATACTCGCCAAGACCTCGGCTTGCGCCCGTAATGATCGCCACCTTGCCTTCCAATCGTCCAGCCATGAGCGCTCTCCTAACTCGAATTACTGATGTCGTCTATTCGCTTTCCTGCACCACGGGATTGACCAACGCGCCTATCTGCGAGATCTCCACCTCCACCGTCTGGCCATCCTCCATTTTCCGCGTCGTTCCCGGCGTGCCGGTATAGATGGCATCCCCCGGTTCGAGCGTCACGACCTGACTCGCGAAGCTGATCACCGTGGGAATGTCGTAAATCAGAAGATTGGTCTGGGTGCGCTGCACCTCCTCGCCGTCGTAGCGCGTGACCAGTGTCAGCTCGGTCGGCTCGAGCTCCTCGACGATCCACGGACCCATCGGCGAAAACGTGTCGGCGGACTTTGCGCGCCACCATTGGCGATCTCCCCGCTGCCAATCGCGCGCGCTGACGTCGTTGCCGCACGTGTATCCAAGCACGTGATCCATCGCATCTTCTTTCGAGACCTTGCTGCAGCGCCGCCCGATCACCACCACGAGCTCGCCTTCCGAGTCCACCCGTTCGGCATCTTTCGGCATTACGATGACATCCTGCGGTCCGATCAATGAGGAAGGCGATTTCCAGAACAGCTCCGGATTCCCCGGAGGGGTACGATCGCCCAGATGGCTCTTGTAGTTCAGGGCCACCGCCAGCATCTGTCGCGGAACGATCGGTGCGAGCAGCTTCACCGCGTCCAGAGCGATGGCATCCCCCGCGGGCTCGCGGTCGCCGAAATAGTCCCCCGAGATCGGGGTGACCTGGCCATCGCTCACCAGGCCGAAGCGAATCTCGTCATCGTGCAAAAACCTGGCAAGCGTTGCCATGCCTCCCCCCTTTTTGGTCGGTCAACGGATATTGGTGGGACGTGACGCCCACACTCTATCGGCCGGTTGAAACACAGGCCGAGAGCTTCTGGCCGTGGATCATATCGAGAGCCGCGGCGGCGCACAAAGGCGCGAGTTGCCCGCCGAGGCCCGAGGTGGAACTATACGCCCCTCGAGAAGCGCCATGTCATCGGCGCATGGTGAGTGCGGTTGGTGAACGAGCGACTTCAAATCGAAACGCCCCCCTTGGCCCTCGCTGGAAGAGTCGTGCGTTTCATGAAGTCGATCAAGCGGCGGCGTCGCGTTCGTCTGGTGCCGCTCTGGCACAAGGCGCTGAGTCAGCGCAAGCTCGAGGCCGTCGTCAACGGCGACGGCTTCAACGACGTCCTCGATGATCTCGTCGCTTTCACCGGACTCACTCCCGCGCAGGTGATGGAGCGCGTAAGGCGAACGCCGCACAACCACTACCAGAGCGAGTTCCGCTGGCATTCACCGCGAGATCACAGCGAGCTATCGTGGTATTACCGGGTAACCTACGGTTATCTTTTCGGCAATGCAGCCCATCCTTACTGGAGCAAGCTCGACTTTCTCGACCCGGGTATCGGGCCTGTTCTCGACTACGGCGGCGGAGTGGGAAACAACGTGATCACGCTGGCCGAGCGGGGTTTCGACGTTCACTACACCGAGATCAGCGTCATCCAGGAGTCGTTTCTGCGCTTTCGTGCAGCCAGACGCGGACTCGACATCGAGATCATCGAACCGTACGCCGACGGGGCATTCGATCCGGTGGGCTGCATCCACGACCCGTTCGGCGCAATCATCCTTCAGGATGTCCTCGAGCACGTGCCCGACTATCAGATTCTTCTCGGGCACTTGATCGCACATGTGAAACCGGGTGGCTACATCATCGAGAACAGCCCCTTCAACCAGCTTGCACCAAGCATCGATATCCATCTGAGCGCAGCCGTCCCGCTGGAAAGCACCATGCGGGGCATGACACCCATCGCCGATGGAATCTGGCAAAGAATCGAGTAATCAAGGAGACGATCGATGGCATATCAATCCGTAAAAGCACTGACGTTCGATGTCGGTGGCTCGGTCTTCGACTGGCAGACGGCGGTGCGAGAGGCCGTGCAGACCCTCGCGCAAAAGCGGGACGTCGAAATCGACGATCACGCCTTTGCCATGGATTGGCGCGTGCGCATGTTTCAGCTCCTCGCTCAGGTGCGCTCGAAGGAGCTGCCGTGGCTGAATGCCGACGATCTGCATCGGCGGGCGCTGGACGACCTTGCGCCAAACTATGAGCAGCTCGAACTTTCATCCGACGAGCGCGATGCGCTGACGATGGTGTGGCATCGACTGGACGTGTGGCCCGACTTTCCGGAAGCCCTCGAGGTGCTGCGCCAACACTACTGCGTGGTCATCCTGAGCGTGCTGAGCTTCTCCATTCTCGTCGACAGCTCCAAGCATGCCGGGATCAGCTGGGACGGCTTGTTATCCTGCGAGTTTCTAGGACACTACAAGCCGGACAAAGAGGCGTACCTCGCAGCGACGCGTCTGCTGCGTGTGTCACCGGAAGAAGCGATGATGGTGGCGGTGCATCCCGGGGACCTGCGCGCGGCGCGCAATGCGGGCTTTCGCACCGGGTACGTAGCACCGAAACTCGAAGAGCCGGGCAGCCGAGGCGAGACCAGCGGCTTCGACATCGTGGCAGAGGATTACGCCGACTTCGTGCGTCAGATCTGCTGACCCGACAACAACGGGAGCGGAACTTGGGTCTCAGAAATTTCATGAAGCGGCACTCGTCGGATCCCCTGCGCCGACGCAAAGCCTGGAGCAAGTACTTCGAGCGCCGTGCGCGTCGCTTCGACCTGCACGTCTACAAGTCTCATCTCAACTGGACCATCTCGGAGGACTTCAAAACACTTCTCGATCAGTGGGGCGACGCGCCGGGCATACCCGCCGACCGCTGTTTCTTCATATATTCCCTTGGAAAGCTGATCTCGAGCAAAGGCATCTCCGGCGACACTGCCGAGTGCGGCGTGCGCTTCGGCAAGAGCAGCTTCATGCTGCTCAATGCGCTGGCCGATCCGGAGCGGCCGCATCATCTGTTCGACTCCTTCGAAGGCCTCTCGGAGCCGAGGGCGCAAGATGCGTCGATCGGTTTCCGGGAATGGGAGGAAGGTGAGATGTCGGCGCATGAGAGTGCAGCGCTGAAAAACCTGAGCGCTTTCCCAAACTGCGTGCTGCACCGCGGCTGGATTCCCGACCGCTTCCCCGATGCGGCGGACCGACAATTTGCCTGCGTCCACATCGACGTGGATCTGTACGATCCCACTGGTGCTTCACTGGAGTTCTTCTACCCGCGCATGGCCCAAGGCGGCTTCATCGTCTGCGATGACTATGGGCTTGCGAGCTGTCCCGGCGCGACGAAGGCGTTCGACGAATTCTTCGAAGACAAACCGGAGATGGTGCTTCCAATCCCAAGCGGTCAGGTCCTCGTCTGGAAAACCTGAAGACGCAGCCCGCCTACAGAGTCACCATGAGAGGATCGCGTGCCCGGAGGTTTTTACCCTACCCGGTGGCATGTGGCTGTCAACTCGATAGGGGACTGTCCCTTGTTTCCCTTTTGGGGAGAGCGCTGCTCATCGATCAACCCAGACGATCCTGGACATTGAGCTCTGCGCAGGTCTCGCGAAACCATTCGATGACGTCTCGGTGATACGGGATGCCGTTCGCCCGCCGGTCGAGCTCTTCCTCGTGCTCCGGAATGCCCGGATAGACTACACGCTCATACCCCGGCGCCGGTTTGCACTCCAAGAGCTTGCGAAGATATTCATCCATGTCGCGTTTGAAGACGTCGAGCTCGGTGAAGGCACTGACATCGTACGCCATGAAGTAGTGGGCGCTGCCCTCGCGACGCAGCGGCCCACCGCCGCCGCCGGACAGAACCCCCGCGAGAATCTCCACCAGCATGCAAAGGCCGAAGCCCTTGTGGGAGCCGAGCTCACGGGTTCCTCCGAGGGGAAGCATCAGGTAGTCCTCGGGTACCTCGGCTTCCTCCATCACCGGGGTGCCGTCCGCCTGGGCGACCCAACCCGGTAGCACCTCTCCGCCCATTCGACGCAGGAGCTGAATCTTGTTCGCCGCCAACGAGCTCATCGAGGCGTCGAAGACGAAGGGTGCTTCCACCCCCGAGGGCGCCGCGATGCCGAGGGGGTTGAGGCCCAACATCCGCTCGGCACCCTGTGTCGGCGCGACGAGCAAACCGCCCGTGGTCATGGAGACACCGATCATGTCGTGCTCGAGCGCGAGATGTGCGTGGTATGCCGCCGCACCGTAGTGACGTCCGTTGGTGGCGATTACCACGCATACGCCGAATTCCCGCGCGCGCTCGATGGCAAGCTGCATGGCGGCGGGTCCCACCACGAGCCCGAGGCCTTCGTCGCAGTCGATCGTAACGGCGGCCTTGAAGTCCCGTGCGAGGGTCCACTTGGGCGCCGCTTTGATGTGACCGGCTTTCAGGCCTGCGACATAGGCGCGCATCATGTTGCTCACGCCGTGGGAATCGATGCCGCGGATATCAGCATAGAGCAGCACGTCCGTGGCCTGGCGTGCGTCCGCCTCGGGCATGCCGAGCGACTGGAACATATCCTCCACCGTGGCGCGCATGACGCCCTCGGGTACCCGCACCGCATGCTCGGGCGGCACCTTGAAGCAATCCAACATTGCGAAACCTCTCAGGTCTGACGGACAAACCCCCTGATGTCCGTATACGCCGGGATCATACCGAGCGCCGCTCGCGGAAGCAGCTTTCACCCGGCACATCCATCGGCCGAGACCAACGTTTGCGGAATTTTCGTCAACACGGATTTTCCTGTGGCTCAATATATAGTGGTTGAGAGCCATATGACCCACAAGATATAGTGTCCGTCCACCCTCAGGGGGCCAATGCCGTGATTCTCGCCAAGGGCATCCTGCCAGCCAGCATGGAACCACCTACCGATTCGCGAAGGAAGATCTGAAACGCTTCCCGGACATCCTTCAAGCCGGTACACGTGAGAAACCCTACTACACGAACTCGTCTCAGCTTCCCGTAGGCTTCACGGACGATCCGTTCGAAGCGCTGGAGCGACAGGAAGCTCTGCAGAAGAGATACACCGGCGGCACCGTGCTTCATCTATACATGAGCGAACGCCTGTCGAGCGCCGAGGCCTGCAAGCAACTCGTGCGCAGGGCGCTGGAACGCTTCCGCATTCCCTACATCACCATGACGCCAACGTTCTCCATCTGTCCCAAGCACGGCTATCTGAACGGCGAACACGAATTCTGCCCGAAGTGTGACGAAGAGCTGCTGGCAGACAAAAACAGGAGTGAAACCGATGAGCGAGAAACTCGAGCTGCGTGACGAAGAACGCCAACGCTGCGAAGTGTGGACCCGTGTGATGGGCTACCATCGCCCGGTGTCGGCGTTCAATCCGGGTAAGCAGTCCGAGCACGCGGAGCGCGTGCACTATCTCGAAGAACGTTGTAGGAGCGGCTTCAGCCGCGATTCCGACCGCGCGGCAAGACCTACCAATCGCGGCTAGAAGCCGCTCCTACGACGAATGGAACTGCCGACCTTACGCCTTGGAGGTATCACCTCCTTCACGACCATCGACTTCCCCGGAAGACTCGCCGTCGTGCTCTTCTGCCAGGGCTGTCCCTGGCGATGTCGATACTGTCACAACCCTCATCTGCTGGACGCATTCGAAGAGACGTCGCTGACTTTCGTCGACGCGATGAAACTGCTCGAACGGCGACAAGGTCTGATCGACGGTGTGGTGTTCAGTGGGGGCGAGCCGACGCTACATCGCGGACTGTCGAGTGCCATGAGCGCGGTGCGCGAGATGGGCTTCGAGGTGGGACTTCATACCAGTGGCGCCTATCCGAAACGCTTGGCGTCGCTGTTGCCCCTCGTCGACTGGGTAGGCATGGACATCAAGGCACCACCTGCGCGCTACGACATGATCACACTCACCCCTGGAAGCGCAGATCGTGCATGGCAAAGTGCACGGCTGCTCGTCGACAGTGGTGTCGACCATGAGTTCCGCACGACGGTTCATCCGTCCCTACTGTCGAGCAGCGACGTTCTCGAGATCGCTGCAGCCCTCGAGCAGCTCGGAGCTAGACACTATGTCGTGCAACAGTGCGTGACGAAGATCACCCTCGATCCCGCGCTGAGAGAAGATGGCGCAAACTTTGCGTTAACGGCTGAGGACTTTGTTGAGCTGCGAAGAATGATTCCCGAGTTCTCCGTGCGTGGCGTGGATCAGCCTGCGTGCGCTTCGAGCTGAACGATGACGTTCGCGCGCATCCGATCCATCTCCGCATCGTACTGAGCTTGAAGCTCCTGGAATCGTGGCGTGTCTCGCCACTGGAGTAACAACGGCTCCGTCATGGGGCCGCGGAAGCGATAACCCAAATCGAAGGCCTTCCTCCACGACTCGAGCGCTTCATCACCGTCGCCGCGTACCGCTGCAATGGACATGTCGAGCAGGTGCATCGTGCGAGTGGATATCAATCTCTGCGCATGCAGCTCGCGGATCTCCTCGCGAAATTGCTCGAGTTCCCGCAGAAGCACATCGGAGCCCCATTGATCGCCGGTGAACCTGCGAGCCATCGCAAGGTCGGCGACATAGAAGCGCTCGTGAACCTGATGCATCGAGATGAGGTCAGTTCGTATGGTTCTCGACGATGCCGCGTACGGTTCCAGAAGAGAACGCACGTCGGTCCATTGGCTTCTGCTCGCCGCATAGACCGCACCTACCGCGGGATCGCGCCCCGGAATGCCCTGGGAGTACTCTGCAGACCAGAGGTCCACCGCTTCGCTGTATTGACCGGTGCGAAACGCCGCAAGCGCGCTGAGCGGTCGGATGGAATCCACCGGGCACATGAACCGGTCGAGAAGCGGCGGCTCGATGTCGCGCCGCTCGACCTCGGCGAGGTGCTCTAGCAAGCCGAGCTCGTAGTACAGATCCACCTGAAAGACACCGCAGAACCCGTAGCGGTAGCCCACCTTGTCGCAGTATTTCAGGAGGTGAGCATGGCCCTCATCGAGTTCACCCCGCCGAATGTGTACGTTGGCCTGCGCCACGTCATTGAACGCGTGTTCGGGCCAGCGCTCCGCGAATCGTATTTGCAGGTCCGTCACCTCGTCCGGTCGAACCGACGCGAAGTTGTAGACGAAGTAGGAAAATGTCGGGGGATGAAAGGGATCGAGCTCCGCCGCCCGGATGATGGCCCTTTTCGAACCACCCACATCCCCGGCTTCCTGGCGGGCGAAGTGGAGCCAGAACCACGGCATGACGTCGCCAGGGGCCAACGCTGCTGCGCGCTCGAAGGCTGCCACGGACTCCGCATAGCTTCCGTCGAACAGGAGCATCAAACCGTTGGCCGCATGCGCTTCACTCGATGTCGAAGACAATCGCAGCGCCGTTTCGATGTGTGGCCGTGCCGCCTTCGCAGCTTCCGAGAACGGGATGTCGCCGTATTGCTCGTCCGATGCGTAGATCAATGCGCGGGCGAGTGACGCATGAGCCCGCGCGTCCTCCGGAGCGCGCACAACCAGATCGCGAAGAATTCTTAGCGCGGCCGATATGCTGTCCGGGGTCTCGTCGTACATGAGATTGCGCGCGAGCAGAAAATCAACGTACATGTCCGGATGCTGCTCCGGCCGTGAAAACCGATCTCGCGTCCCTTCGCCACGAAGCCCCTGCATGGCATCAAGCACGGCGGCGGCCACGTCCTCTTGAATCGCAAACACGTCACCGGTGGTGCGATCGAAGGTCTGGCCCCATACCGCAGAACCGCTTCGCGTATCCACGAGCTGCGCAGTGATTCTGAGTTGATCGCCGGCACGGCGGACACTGCCCTCGAGAACGTGGGCGACGCCAAGGGCGGTGCCGATCTCGCGCACGTCGACGCTACCATCGCGGAACAGAAATGCAGAGGTACGCGCAGTGACACGCAAACCGTCCACCTGCGCGAGCAAGCCGATGATCTCGTCGGATATGCCATCGGAGAAGAATACCTGCTCCGGATCGCCACTGAGATTGGCAAACGGAAGCACCGCGACCGATGGATCGCGCGGGACCGGGACGCTGTCGGAGTCGAGGGGCAGAAACTCCATCAATGCGTAGATCAACATTGCTGCAATGCCAAGACCGATCACCGACGCCAGCAACCCGGTGCGTCTTGGCCCGGGTGCGCGAGCAGTGCTCGACTCACCCAGCTGCACGGACCGTCGAACGACGCCCTCGTCGATGACGTTCGCGAGCGACTCCAGCAACCGCTGAACCTCCGGAGCATCCGGCGCGCCGTCCCAGCGTGCAAAGTCGATTTTGTGGAACTGTCCGAAGCCTATCGGCAGGTTGACGTCATCGAGACAGATGGGAATCAGCTTATCGTGGGTGCTCGCGTGCGCAGCCTCGTCCTTCACCCATCTCGACGCCACCGACTGTTTCGACCACGCGACGATGACGGCCTTCGCGACCAACAGCTCCTTTTCGATCTCATCGGAGTAAACCGCACCGCCGCGAAGCTGCTGGTCCCACCAGATGGAATAGCCCGCCTGCTCGAGCACCGCCGCCAGCGGCGCTAAGCGGTCACGATCCTCGCTCGAGTAGGAAATGAAGACGTCCGCCATTGCCTCTCCTCTGGCCCCGGCTTCTCCTCGCAATCAACAGAATGATGCAGCATCTTCTGCCGATCCGATACGGGATGATTGGCCGGGTCGAAACATGATCAACAGGAGGCTACGGGCCGGACCTCCCCGATTCACTGGCAGGCGGGATCGCGGCTGTCTGCGCGGCAACAACGGCCGTGTCCATCCGGCTGCTGAGGCGCTTCTCTTCGGGGCTGGCGGACCGGCAACGGTTGGATCAACTCCGTGCGGGGGACGCAGACCACGTGGGATCGATCGCCTGAACGATGAGCTCGTGGGCGCGATTGCGCCGCTCCGCAAACACACTGCCACCCCGTGTGTGGCCCATGCGAACGAGCACCAGATCGTGGGACGGGACGATGGCCACCTCCTGTCCGTCCACGCCCCGCATGCAATACGCGCCCTGCGGCAATGCAGGATGCCCGATCCAGAACTGTCCACCGTACTCGCCGTTGTCCCACGCGGGTGCGGGGGCGCTCACAAAATCCACGAATCCTTCGGGCAGGATGCGCTCGCCATTGAGTACACCATCCTGCAGATAGAGCAGTCCGAGGCGCGCCCAATTGCGCGCGGTGCCGAAATCGAACCCGGTGAGGATGAAGTTACCGAACGGGTCGGTCTCGAGCACCTGGCGGCGAATACCAATCCGGTCGAAGATCGCCTTCTGGGGCCAGGTGAGATATACGTCGCCCTTCGCCTCCACCGTGCGTTTCACGATCGAGCCCAGCACCAGCGGGTCGCAATTTCGATAGCGACCCACCGTGTTGGGCGGATGTTCCGCGGGTCGGCTCTCCGAGAACTGAAACACGTCGATGGGTGCTGCGTAGCCGAGGGAATGATCCCCGTGACCGGGCACGAAGGAGAGCCGGCGCCGCTCCGCATCTTCGGATGCATGGGTGAAGAGCAGGCCGCTGCTCATGCGCAGAAGATCCATGATGCGAATTCCCGCGCGCGGATCGGCTAGGGAGTTCTGCCATTGCGGCACGGGCGCCGGATCGTCCAGACGAAAGTGGCCGTCGCGCATTAATATGCCAACGAGGGTGGCCGTGATGCTTTTGCCCATCGACCAGCTCTCGAGCTGCATGTCTTTGTGAACCCCCGGGCCATATTGCTCGGCAATGATCTGGCCACGGTGGACCGCAAGGTAAGCGGCGGTGCAATCATCGGGATTCGAAAACGCCATCGCCACGGCCTGTTCTACTTTGTCCGCGTCGATGTCGGCGGGTGGGGAGGACTCCGAAGGTAGATCGCCTATGGGCCAAGGGAGCGAATCCGCCGGCGGAAGTGACGACTCCACCACACACGGTGTGAAGAACACACCTTCGCTTCCCTCGGGAAGAATCACACAACCTTGATCGTCGAAGAACTTTGCTCGGGTCTCAATGGACTCCCAAGTGCCGGTGGCCATGCGGCGCTCGCGGTCGATCTCAATGCGCAATGCCCCTGCATCCATCGCACGACGGGCTTTGCTCCCCAGGAACGTCGTGGCGCTGTTCTTACACGCCTCCGCCTCTTCGCGTTCGGATACATAGATCGCCGAGCACAATCGTTTGGTGGCCATCGCGAGGCTCAGCTTGTCCAGCAGATTGGGTGATTCAGAGTCGTCGGCGCCCATCGCATCCCCCCTGTTCAGCTTCCGCGGAAAAGCATGACGCCGGCTTCCTCAGGGCGCAAATCCCGGTCTTCTTCAAAAAACCGCCGGGTGTAAACTCGCTCCGTCAGACACGGGGGGACTCGAGCCAATGGCCTATGCCAGCGGGCGTCGCTATCAGGATGCCGACAGCCATCTGATGGAGCTCCCCGACTTCCTCTCATCCCATGCCCAATCGTCACTCCAAGATCGACTTCCCTCGCTCGACGAGGTGGGGCTCGCCATCGAGAGCATCCGGATGAGCGAGTTACGCGGCCAGAAGGGGCATCCGCCCGATGTCGTGGAACGGCTGGTCGCCCTCGGCGATGGGCTTCTAAAGGGGCCGAAATGGCACGACGCCCTCGGCGCATTCAACGGCCGCGAGCGCGCCCAGGCGCTCGATCTTCTGGGATTCGAGCGCCAGGTGGTGTTCTCCTCGTTCTGCGCGACCCGAATCTTCGGACAGCGCGATCTCGACATGTGCTACGCCAGCTGTCTCGCTCACAACTTGGGCATGGCCGAGTTCTGCGACGCTGACCCCAGACTCATCGGGGTGGGGCTCGTGGTGCTGGATGATGCGCCGCGCGCACTGAAGGTAATAGAAGAAGGACTCGAGCGCGGGCTCGGGGCGTTCTGGATTCCCGCGGCGGCGCCTGCTGGACGCTCTCCCGGCCATCCCGCACACGACGCGGTCTGGAGGATGTTGGCGGAGTGCGGCGCGCCGTTCATTCTGCATGTGGGCTCGAGCCCCCTGAACATTGCAGACGAGTGGATGAACGACGGGGTGAGCGAGCGTCAAAGCGCCCGCGGACGTGCAGAGGTCATCGGATCCAAGGATCTCATGGTGATCTATCAGCCGTTCGAGCGATTTCTGTCGGTGCTGGTTCTGGATGGTGTGCTCGAGCGCTTCCCCGACCTGCGCGGGGCGGCCATCGAGGTGGGGGCCGGCTGGGTGCCCGACATGATCCGGCGCCTCGATCACGCGGTTGCGATCTGGAGCCGCTCGGAACCGCATCTCGGGGAGATGGGCCGCAAACCTTCGGAGCAGATCGGCGAGCAGCTTCGGTTTACGCCCTATCCATTCGAGGACGTCGGCGAGCTGATACGTGCGTCGTCCCCCGAGCTCTACATGTTCTCGTCGGACTATCCCCACGCGGAAGGGGGCCGGGACCCGCTGGGGCGCTTCGAGCGCTCCCTTGCGGCGTTCGACGAAGACGTTAAACGCGCCTTCTACTCGGACAATTTCGACTGCATCTACAAATGAAGAAGGAGCAAAAGAGTAAGTAAAGAAGGTTGTAGGTTTTATAAATAAAGAATAGTCTTTTGTTAATCAGCTCCGAGGAGTCTCTCGACATGACCACCCCAGTCCAGGACGCCAACATCGCAGCCGCCCGACCCATTCGAGTTGGTACCCACGAAGACCTGAAGGACAGGGGCGTCATGGTCGTCGCAGGCGATCACCGCAGAATCGCGGTGTTTGCCGACGGCGATGCCGTCTATGCGGTGGAGAACAACTGTCCGCACATGGGCTTTCCGCTGGACAAGGGCACCGTGCGCGATGGGATGCTCACCTGCCACTGGCACCAGGCGCGTTTCGATCTGCGCACCGGCTGCACTTTCGACCTTTGGGCGGACGATGTGCCGCGATACCAGTGCTGGCTGGAAGACGGGATCGTGCTCGTTGCCCCGGGCCCCGTCACGACCCCCGACGAGAAGATGCACCGCAAGCGGCTGCGTCGCGGCATCGAGCAGAACGTCGGGTTGGTCCAGGCAAAGAGCCTGCTCGCGCTGCTGGAAGGCGGCGCGTCCCTCGACAGCATCACCACCGAAGTCGTGGACTATGCGCAACGCAATCTCAACACCTACACCGAAGGCATGATACGTCTCGGCTGCATCATCAACCTGTTTCCCCACTTGAGTGCAGACACCGCCTACCTCGGACTCTATTACGCGGTGCGCCAGCTCGCACAAGAAGCGAGCAACTCAGTGCCGCGGCGTGATCGTCAGCCCCTTGACGGCGAAGGCCACGATCACGACACCCTCACCCGCTGGCTGAGCCAATGGGTGCAGACCCGCCACCGCGACGGCGCCGAGCGCACGATCCTCACGGGCATCGAGCAACTCGAAGATCCCGAGCTCGCCGATCTGGTGTTCTGCGGTGCGAGCGAGCGCCTCTACGCCGACGGCGGCCATCTGCTCGAGAACTGCAACAAAGCCTTTGAGCTGCTGGAGCTGCTCGACAAAGATCGCGCGAAAGACGTGTTTCCTTTGCTGATTCCGCGTCTCGTCGAGGCGCGCGGACGCGAGGAGAGCACCGATTGGCACCATCCCGTCGAGATGGTGGAGCCGTTGCGTGAAGTGGAGCAGAAACTTGCTGCGATCCTCGAAGATGGGAAAGCCAGGAAATGGGAAGGTGATTCCGAGCTTCACGAAATCCTGATGGGCGACGATCCCCTGGAGATCATCAAGCGCCTGGAGACCAACCTCGCGGGAGGTGCCGATCCCGAGGAAATCGCCCGTGCGGTTGCTTATGCGGCGGCCATGCGTCTCGCACGTTTTGCCACCTCGAACGAGGTCACCGACTGGTTCAATCCGCAGCACACGTTCATCTTCACGAACGGCACCTATCAGGCCGTACGCAGAAGCGCCACACCGAACGTGGTGCGCGCAATCTTTCAAGGCGCAATGTCGATCTACAACGATCGCTATCTCAATGTTCCACCCGCGCGGCTGCCAAGCCAACGGCAAAGCGGGAAGGATCTCCCGCAAGACGTACCGGCGCTTCGCAAACTCCTTCTCGACGCCTTGGATCAGCGCGGCAACATCGAGTTATCGGCCGACATCGTGTCGCGATACATGGAGCTCGATCTTCCCTTCTCAGATCTGGTGGACACGTTGACCTTCGCAACGGTGCGCGAGGATCTGGACTTTCACTCGCTGCAGGTTCTCGATGCGGGTGTGCGTCAGTGCACGGCCTGGGGCCCCGGCGAGAAGAGCCGCAACATCATGGTGGGCGTCATACGCAATCTCGCAGCGCACTGCCCTACGCGACGCGCGGGCCAGCAGACCGCGCAGATTGCTCAGCGTTTGCATCGCGGCGATAAAATGTTCGAGGAAGCTTAGGCACCTGGCACGATAGCGCGTCGCTGCTCTCTGGTGAATTCCTTACTTCGAACAATTTCACGCGGTTCTGAGTCCGCGCGATGCGAAAGCGGCGACACCGACCACGAACAGCATGAGCCCGGAGATGCTCAGCGCGTTCGACACGCCGATCACATCCGCTGCGGCACCGATCGCTA
>JAPULC010000432.1 GCA_027295305.1 Gammaproteobacteria bacterium | reverse complement strand
AGGCTCGATGCGAATCAGCGCGCCGAAAAGCGGATGATCTATGTAGTGCACTTCCTGGCTTCGCATGCGGCGGGTCTCCACGAGATGTGCGTAGCCGCCGGTGTTTCCATAGGGAAACGAGAACACCACCTCGGTGTGCAGAAAACGTGAGAGACGGATGCCCACCGTGCCGATGATTCGACCCGGGATGTCACGATCATCGTTGCCGGCGACGATCATCACACGCGTCGGCGTCACGTTCTCTTCCATGGGTTCCAGCCACGCCTGATGGGCCAACACGCGGTAGCCCGCCCGTCGTGCAAGTGACGCTGCCTCTTTCGCAAGCACGTGCTCCTCGGGGGGGAGCGAAGTGTAAGCCGCTTCGATGGCAACTAAGGGCGCCACGGCGAGGACGGCGTCGATCTCTGCTTGTGTCATCAGTGCCCGGGGCGGTGCCGGAATATCGATCGGCTCACGCGATGGACGCGGGGGAGGTTGGGGTTCCTCCGATCCCAGCAAGTTCTCGACGGAGGTGGAGGTCACTTCCCGCAACATCGCGAACGTCTCGAAGTTCGCGGCCCGCAAGTTGATGATCTCCAAATAGTCGATGAGATCCTCGAGCTCGGGTGTCAGATCACCGTGGAGCACACGTAGCCTGGGTGCATAGGCGTTCGTGCGCCAGCCCGAGTCCAGCTGCGATATGAGCCACGGACGGATGGGCTCGCCCTCTGGGGGAAGCAGGGCGATCATGTCGTTGGGCAGCGCGAGAGGCTCCGGGTGCAGGAGGTTTTCCTGCAAAGAGGACGACAGGGGCTGGCGAAACACCACCACCTCGACTTGATACCAGCGGGGTCCCTTGGTCACGTCGGCGAGGTAGCCGCGTTCTGCAGCGAATGGGCTTGCGGACCAGATCAACAATGCAGCCGCAAGACACAAGAGCGATGAGCTCGTAGGAGCGGCTTTAGCCGCGATTGGGTGCCATGCCCCCGCTCTCGATCGGGACGAAAACACCGGGCATTGAGCCCGACGTTTTCGTATCGCGGCTAAAGCCGCTCCTACGACGAGGTACGATAGACTCAAAAGGAATCGGTGCATTCAGTCGCCCGCGGCCGTCATGGCGGTGGAGCGGTCGTCTTGATCCGGCGAAAGCTCCTCGAGGAGTTCGTTCACGTACGCGAAGCGTTCGCCTGGATCGGCAAGCACGCGCTCGACACGTAGCTTCGTACCGCCTTCCAGCCGATATTCGTTCGGTCGGGCCTGAACGAGCTTCACGAGATGCAACGGGTCCACACGCGTCTCGTGTGCGAATTCCATGCGCACGCCTTTCGGTCCCGCATCGATGCGGTCGATCCCGAGCCGACTCGCCGCAATCTTGATCTCCGTGACCTTGAACAGCGTCTCGAGCTGGACCGGCAGGCGTCCGAATCGATCGCGCATCTCGGCCCGCAGATCTTCGAGCTCCTCGAGCGACGCGGCGTTGGCAATGCGTTTGTAGATGATGAGCCGCATGTGAATGTCCGGCAGATAGTCGTCCGGAATCAATGCGGGCACTCTCAGATTGACCTCGACGCCCTCGTCGAGAGGACTGTCGAGATTCGGGGTCTTGCCGGCACGGATGGCGCTGACCGCGCGCTCGAGCATCTCCATGTAGAGACTGAAGCCGACGGTCTGGATGTGCCCGGTCTGCTCCTCGCCCAACAATTCCCCTGCGCCGCGAATCTCGAGATCGTGCGTGGCGAGGGTAAAGCCGATGCCGAGCTCCCGCGCTGCCTCGATCGCCTCGAGGCGCTTCACCGCGTCGGTGGTCATGGCCTTGGGATGCGGCGTCAGCAGATAGGCGTAGGCCTGGTGATGTGAGCGGCCGACCCGACCGCGCAGCTGATGGAGCTGAGCGAGGCCGAAACGGTCGGCACGATCAATGATGATGGTGTTGGCGTTCGGCACGTCGATGCCCGTTTCGATGATGGTGGTGCAAACGAGAATCTGCGTGCGCCGGTGGTAGAAGTCGGACATCACGCGCTCGAGGGTGCGCTCGGGCATCTGACCGTGGCCGATGGCGATGCTGGCTTCGGGCACCAGCTCGTGGATGCGCTGCGCCACCTCTTCGATGTTTCTGATCTGGTTGTGGAGATAGTAGACCTGTCCGCCGCGGCGAAGTTCTCGGAGGATCGCCTCTTTGATGATCCCCTGCTGATACTGGCGCACGAACGTCTTGATGGACAGCCGCCGGGCCGGTGGCGTGGCGATGATCGACATGTCGCGTAGTCCCGACACGGCGAGATTGAGCGTACGTGGGATGGGCGTTGCCGTCATCGTGAGAATGTCCACTTCCGAGCGCAACGATTTCAAGCGCTCTTTCTGACGCACGCCGAAACGGTGCTCTTCGTCGATGATCAGCAACCCCAGATTCTTGAAGTCGAGGTCCTGGTAGAGCAGCTTGTGCGTCGCGATCACGATGTCGATCTTGCCGGTGCGCAGCAGCTCGCTCACCGACTCCACATCCTTGGCGGTGCGAAAACGTGACATCAGATCGATGCGTACCGGCCACGGCGCGAAACGATCCTGGAACGTCTCGAAATGTTGTTGCGCGAGTAGTGTCGTGGGGACCAGCACTGCCACCTGTTTGCCGCTCTCTACCGCGAGGAACGCGGCACGCATGGCGACCTCGGTCTTGCCGAAGCCCACGTCTCCGCAGATCAGCCGGTCCATGGCGTTCTCGGAGCTCATGTCCTCGACCACCGCCTGCACGGATTTGTCCTGATCGGGGGTGGCTTCAAAGGCGAACTGCGAAGCGAACCGATGGTAGTCGGCATCCGGTGGATCGAAGCGAAAGCCCGTGCGCGCCTCGCGCCGCGCATAGATGTTGAGAAGCTCGGCGGCGACGTCGCGCGCCTTCTCGGCGGCCTTGCGCTTGGCTTTCGCCCACTGATCCGAACCGAGCTTGTGAAGGGGCGCTGTCTCCTCGTCGCCACCGGTGTAACGCGAGATCAGGTGAAGCGACGCGACGGGGACGTACAGGCGTGTTTCTTCCGCATAGTCGATGGTGAGGAATTCGCCTTGCTCACCGTCGACCGTGAGAATCTCCAACCCCCGATAGCGACCCACTCCGTGCTCGATGTGAACCACGGGAGCGCCGGCTCGAAGCTCTGTGAGATTTCGAATGACCTGATCGGGGGATTCCTCGAGACGTGCCCGGCGATCGCGCTGAGTGACCCGATGGCCGAAGAGCTGTGTTTCCGTAATGAGCACGAGCCCTTCGGCCTCGAGCCAGAGCGCGGACTCGAGCGGCACCGTGGCGATCCCGAGCCTTTCATCGGACGCGACAAAAGAGCTCCAGCGATCGAATTCTCGAGGACGAATATCTGCACCGAGCAGAAGCTCTAGCAGCACCTCGCGTCGCCCCGGCGTCTCCGCGCATAAGAGCACGCGCAGGTCAGGGGTCTCATCGAGAAATGCTTCGAGCTTGTCGGTCGGACGTTTCGAGCGCGCCTCTGCGGCAATGTCGGGAAGGCGACGCGTAGCGAAGGCGCGCCGGTGCGGCGCACGCGGCAGCGTCTCGGATTCGACGCTCACCCGTGGATATCGTTTGATGTAGTGATTGACTTCGTCCGGCTCGAGGAAGAGCGATTTCGGTGGCAGAATCGGCCGTTCGATGTCGTAGCGCAAGTTCTCGTAGCGATCGTGGACTTCGGCGCGAAAGCGCGTCGCGCTCTGATCGACATCGCCATAGGTCGCGACGAGGGTGTCTTGCGGCAGATAGTCGAAAAGCGTCGCGAGGGAATCGAAAAAGAACGGCAGGAAATACTCGACGCCGGGGGAGGCAATCGCCGCGCTTACGTCCTGATACACAGGGCACTTACGCACGTCCACGTCGAAGGTTTCGTGCCAGCGGTTGCGAAAGCGGGCGATCGCGTTGCTGTCGAGGGGAAACTCCTTCGCGGGTAGAAGCTCGACGGAATCGACTTTCTCGATGGTTCGCTGGCTGTCGGGGTGGAAGATGCGAAGTTGATCTACCTCGTCGTCGAAGAGATCGATGCGATAGGGGAGCTCGGCTCCCATGGGGAAAATGTCGAGGAGCGATCCACGCACCGCGAATTCGCCATGCTCCTCCACCGATTCCACGCAACGATAACCGGCCGCCTCGAGCTGTCGGCGCCGTGACGAGACGTCGAGGCGATCACCGACTTTCACGAGTAGACTCGAGCCCAGAAGATAGTCACGGGGCGGCAGACGCTGCATCAGCGTGCTCACGGGCACCACCAGAACCGCCCGGCGCGTCTGCGGCAGTCGGGCGAGGGCGAAGAGCCGCTGCGAGATGATGTCCTCGTGGGGCGAGAAGCTGTCGTAGGCAAGGGTCTCCCAGTCGGGAAATCCAAACACCACGATGCCGCTGTCTTCCAGGAAGAATTCGAGCTCGCTCTGGAGCCTGTACGCGCTTTGGGTATCGGGGGCGATGGCAAGCAATGTGCCCGATCGTTGCGTAGCCGTTGACGCAAGCGCCAGCGCGCCGGCAGCGCCGTGGAGTCCAGTCCAGGTCTGGCGTTCGCCGGGCCGCTGCGGAACGGGAGGCGCCAACGGGCTCGCGAGGGTCATTTGTCTGGGACTATCCTCAAGTGATTCACGTCGCTTCGACGTTGAGAGGGCATTATTCTACTGATCTGGGATCCGTATTTCGCGATAGTCTAGGAACCTGGTGATGGCGGACGGACGAGCTGGTCTCTGTTCAGAACGTGCACGTTCCGGGTGGAACCAGGGGCTGCATGGATGCGTGAGAGGAAAGCAGGGACGGCAATTTCCGGATTGGGAAAAGGCTAAAGGTTGAAGGCTAAATGAATCGCACCCGCTTGGCTCGAACACTGCTGCTGCTGGTCGCGCTCGCCATTGGCTGGGTCGGGCGCGGCATCTGGGACACGATGCCCGAGGCGCCCTCCACGTCGGTGACGGTGGAAGTGGTCCCGGAGCGTTCCTCTGAGGCGCCGGATCTCGCGACGCCTCCTCGAGGCGTGCCCGAAGAGATCGAAGGGCTCGCACTTGCGATTCGCGCGCGCGATTACGCTCGTGCGGTGGATCTCATCGAGACTCTCGAGGCGCGCTCCGAGCTCGAATTTCACATGGGCAAGCTGCGTCTTCTTGCTGAGGCCGAGCGACTGTCGGTGAGCGAGGCGTTGGAGCTGTTGCAGATCTACACCGAGCTCTATCATCGAGACGTTCCGGCGCTGTGGGTTCTCTCGGCGCTCTATCAGCGAAATGGGCGCATGCGCGAGGCCCTGGCGCCCCTTTACGTCATCGTTCGCGAGACGGGCGATGCCGCCGAGGGTGAGCGCTCGCGCCAGCGCATTAAGCTTCTTGTCGACGCCATTGCCCAGGGTCTTGCGCAACGCGGCGAGCTTGGGAGCCTCAAGGAGTTTGGCGAAAAGCTGATCGAGCTCGACCCACATGACGAGCGTTAGCGATATCTCGCGGCGGCGTGGGCCGTGGAAGCCGCCGACCCGATTGCTGCCCGAAGCCACCTTGCGCTGCTACCGAGCTATGCGATCTCCGATGCGGAGCTGAAGCGGCTCGAGAACAAGATCGGTAGCAGCGCAAGGTGGCTTCGGGTAATGCGGAAGGCGTGCTGCGCATCCCGCTGCAACGTGAAGGCGGACGACTGCTGGTGCGCGCACGGCTCGACGAGGGCCAGAGCATTCGAATGCTGGTGGATACCGGCGCGAGCATCTCGGCTCTCAAGCCGGAGGTGGTTCGGGGCATGCGGCGAGGTCCCGAGATCGTGATACGTACCGCCGGCGGTGTCGTGCACGCGCCGGTGGTCACATTGAATAGCCTCGAGCTCGACGAGCTGCGGGTGGAATCCCTCACGGTGGCGGTGATGGAGCTCGCGGATCTCGATGAAGCCGACGGCATTCTGGGCATGGACGTGCTCGGTCAGCTCGATCTCAGCCTCGATCAGGACGCCGCCGCCCTGGTGATTCAGACGACCCCCTGAACATAGGAAAATGGGGTCAGACTCCATTTTCGAGGCGGCTGCGGCCGAAACAGGAACAGACCCTCAAAAATGTGGTTTGACCCCGTTCTGCGGGGCGGATGTCATCCGAAAAGCTCGCGTCAAGTGCCCGAAACCGTTAAAGTTTTAGGTAGTAGGAGAGTTTGGGTGTTCCACCGGGACGCAGAGCCCGGAAACGTCCATGTCGGGAGGGATATTTTGGCGCCTGTGCGGTCTAACTTGAGGACCACACGGGATAGCTGGTTTTCGTCCGGAAACCAGCTCCGGGGTATGGATGCCGCGGCAGCCTGCGGCTGACGTAACTGGAAATTGCCCGGGAAGGTAATTTCCGGACAAGAGATAGCTGACGACGACACGCCGATGAAGCCGACCGACATTCGCGACCCTGACTACTTTCACAAGGTGGTGGACTGCCAGTGGGCGTGCCCTTCGCACACCCCGGTGCCGGAATACATTCGCATGATCGCTCGGGGACGCTACACCGAGGCCTACATGATCAACTGGGACTCGAATGTGTTCCCGGGGATTCTGGGCCGCACCTGCGATCGACCGTGCGAACCCGCTTGTCGCCGCGTGCGCACCGAAGAGAAGCCCGTCGCCATTTGCCGCCTCAAGCGGGTGGCAGCGGACAACAAGGGCGACATCACCCCTTACCTTCCGCGGGTGCCGAGCAAGAAGAACGGCAAGCGCATTGCATTATTGGGCGCCGGCCCTGCTTCGCTGGCGGTGGCGCGCGATCTCTTGCCCCTCGGATACGAATGCCACATGTTCGAAAAGGATCCGATCGGCGGCGGCATGATGCGCACGCAGATTCCCGCGTTTCGACTGCCCGCGGACGTGCTCGAGGAGGAGGTGAACCTGATCCTCGACATGGGGGTGGTGCGCCACTTCGGCCACGAGATCACCAGCATGAAGGCGATGCTGGAAGAGGACTTCGACGCCATCTTCGTGGGTACGGGCGCGCCGCGAGGCCGCGACCTGCCCGATTTGCGCGGCCGCCAAGAGGCCGCCGACTTCATTTCCATCGGCATCGATTGGCTGGCGGGCGTGGCCTTCGGTCACATCGATTCCATCGGCAAAAAAGTCATCGTGCTGGGTGGCGGCAACACCGCGATGGATTGTTGTCGAACCTCCAAGCGACTCGGCGGTGCGGATGTCACCGTGGTGGTGCGCTCGGCATTCGACGTGATGAAGTCCTCCGAGTGGGAGAAGGAGGAGGCCATGATGGAAGGCATTCCCTTCGTCAACAATCACGTGCCGAAAGAGTTCGTGATGGAGAACGGCAAGCTGAAGGGCATGCTGTTTCAAGTGATGAATCAGGTCGAAGGCGACAACGGCCGCCCGACCTATGTCGACGCCGGCAAGCCCGATGTTTTCTTGGAGGCGGACTACATTCTCATGGCCATCGGCCAGCTGAACTTTTGTCCGTGGATCGAGCGTGACATCGGGATCGAGTTCGACCGTTGGGATTGCCCGGTGTTGGACGAGGACACCCTGCAGTCATCGCATCCGAAGATATTCTTCGGCGGCGACTCCGCGTTCGGTCCGGAGAACATCATCTGGGCGGCGGCGCACGCGCACAAGGCGGCGATTTCGATTCACCTCTTCTGCCAGGGCACGGATCTGATGAAGGACCGTCCACCCGCGCATCTGAACCTGATCAGCCAGAAGATGGGTGTGCACGAGTGGAGCTACGACGCCGAGCACGATGCGGCGAAACGTTTTTACGTGCCCCATGCCGATCAGTCGGCCTCGCTCAGCAACATCAAGGTCGAGGTCGAGCTCGGCTTCGACCAGCGACTCGGGTTCAAGGAAGCGCAGCGCTGCCTCAACTGCGACGTGCAGACCGTGTTCATGGACAGTCTCTGCATCGAATGCGATGCATGCGTGGACATCTGTCCGATGGACTGCATTTCGTTCACTGGAAATGAAGAGGAGCAGGAGCTGAGGGCGCATCTGATGGCGCCCGCAGATAACCTGGCGCAGGATCTCTACGTCTCGGATCTTCTGAAGACAGGTCGGGTCATGGTCAAGGACGAAGACGTCTGTCTGCATTGCGGGCTGTGTGCGGAACGTTGCCCGACCAATGCATGGGACATGGCGAAGTCCGTGATCTATACGCCGCAGCTGGACTCGTGAGCGCGGTCAGCTACAACGACTTCGTCATCAAGTTCGCGAACGTGAACGGGTCGGGCTCGGCGAGTGCCAACGGATTGTTTGCAAAGGCGCTCTTCCGCATGGGCATACCCGTTGCGCTTCGCAACATCTTCCCGTCGAACATCGAGGGCCTGCCCACCTGGTTCGAGGTGCGAGTCAGCGAGCAGGAGTATCTCGGGCGTCGGGAAGGTGTCGACATCATGGTGGCCATGAACGCCCAGACCTATCGCGAAGACATCGAGAGCTTGCGACCTGGCGGCTTCCTCGTCTACGACAATTCGAAACCCCTCGCGCGCGAGCTCGAGCGGCCCGACATCATCGATGTGGGCATCCCCATCGCCTCGCTCCTGCTGACGGAGTTCCACGATCTCAAGCAGCGACAGCTGTTCAAGAACATCGTCTACGTTGGTGCGCTTTCAGCGCTGCTCGACGTTGACTTCACGATACTCACCGGCATGGTGAGCGATCAGTACAAGGGCAAGGATGCGCTCATTCGGCCGAACATCCATGCCCTCGAGTTGGGCCGCCAATACGCGCAGGACTATCTGGATGCGCCGCTGCCGATCCGCGTGCGCGCCACCGACGCGGTGGGCGATCGCATCATGATCGATGGCAACACCGCCGCAGCGCTCGGCTGCATCTACGGCGGTGCCACCGTCGCGGCCTGGTATCCCATCACGCCATCCTCGTCGATGGCAGAGACCTTCGAGCGCTATGTCGATCAACTGCGGATCGATCCCGAGAGCGGCAACAAGAAGGGCGTGGTCATTCAGGCAGAGGATGAGCTCTCGGCCATCGGCATCGTGATCGGCGCCGCTTGGAATGGCGCCCGCGCATTCACCTCCACCAGCGGACCGGGTGTTTCGTTGATGGGCGAGTTTCTGGGACTCGCGTACTTCGCCGAGATCCCCGCGGTGCTGTTCGACATTCAGCGCGCCGGTCCGTCAACGGGCATGCCGACGCGCACCCAGCAAGGGGATCTTCTCTCGGTGGCCTACGCGTCACACGGGGACACAAAGCATCCGATCCTCATTCCGGGCTCGCCACTCGAATGTTTCGAATTCGCTGCAGAGGCTCTCGATTTAGCCGACCAATTGCAGACGCCGGTGGTGGTTCTTTCCGATCTCGAACTCGGCATGAACGAGCATCTGTCGCCGCCCCTGGTGTGGGACGACGCGCGCAAATACGAACGCGGCAAGGTGCTCACTGCAGAGGAGCTCGACTCGATGGAGCGCTTCGGGCGTTATCTCGATGTCGACGGCGACGGCATCGGCTATCGCACCTACCCCGGCACGCATCCGGACAAGGGGGCGTTCTTCACGCGCGGTACCTCGCGCGACGAGTACGCCCAATATACCGAGGCTCCCGAAGCCTATACGGCGAACATGGATCGTCTGCTGAAGAAGTGGGAGACCGCCAAGAAGCTGGTGCCGCAGCCGGAGATCATCCAATCGACCATGCCGCGCGACTACGGCGTCATCTATTATGGCTCGAGCGACATGCCCATGGGCGAAGCGCTGGAACGGCTGGAGGAAGAGGGGATCGAGCTCGATCAGATGCGCATCCGGGGGTTTCCCTTCGCGCCTGAGGTCTTCGAGTTCATTCGCCGACGCCAGCAGGTGTTCGTCATCGATCAGAACCGCGATGCGCAGATGCGCATGCTCCTGATCAACGAAGGCGACGTCGAACCCGCCAAGCTCGTGTCAGTACGTTATTACGGCGGTCTGTCCATCTCCGCCGATTTCATTGCAGACCAGATCAGCGCGCACTTCGAAGGATTGCGTCGCCCGCGTCTGTCGGAGGTGAAGCCATGACCTTTGCGGTAAAACCAGCTGTGCATCATCCGAAACTGCCGCTGAACGACCTCGGACTCAACCGGCGTCAATACGACGGTGCGGTGTCCACTCTCTGCGCTGGTTGCGGTCACGACTCGGTGAGCGCGGCCATCGTCCAGGCGTGTTACGAGATGTCGCTGCCTGCACATCGGGTTGCGAAGTTGTCGGGCATCGGCTGCTCTTCGAAGACGCCGAGTTATTTCCTCGGCAATTCGCACGGATTCAACTCGGTGCATGGGCGGATGCCGTCGGTGGCTACGGGTGCAAATCTTGCGAACCGCGAGCTCTACTACATCGGCGTGTCGGGGGACGGTGACAGTGCGTCGATTGGCCTCGGTCAGTTCGCGCACATCGTGCGCCGTCGCATCAACATGCTCTACATCGTGGACAACAACGGCACCTATGGACTGACCAAGGGACAGTTCTCCGCAACCAACGACAAGGGGTCCACGAGCAAGCGCGGCGTGCCGAATCTCCTGGAGCCCATCGATCTGGTGACAATTGCGTTGCAGATCGGGGCGACGTTCGTGGCGCGCAGTTTCTCAGGCGACAAAGACCAGCTCGTGCCGCTCATCAAGGCCGGGCTCCTGCACGAGGGCTTCGCGTTCATCGATGTGATCTCGCCCTGCGTGAGGTTCAATAACCACGAAGGCTCGACGAAGAGCTACGACTACGTTCGCCATCACAACGACCCGGTAGTGACGGCAGACTTCGTGCCTGATCACGAAGAGATCGTCGTGGAGTACGCCCCCGGCGAGGGTCAGGATGTCAAGATGCCCGATGGCTCCACGCTGCGTCTGCGCAAGCTGGAAAAGGATTACGATCCGAACGATCGCCTCTCGGCCCTGACCTACGTGCAGCAACACCAGGCCCGCGGAGAGATTGTGACGGGGCTGCTCTATCTCGACAACGAGCCTACCGACACGCACGCGGTCCTCGGAACCGTGGCAACACCCCTCAATCAGCTCGCCGAAGCTGAACTGTGTCCGGGGAACGATGTGCTGCAGAAGGTGAACGAGAGCTTCAGGTAGACGGGTCCGTTGGCGAGTATCTCCTCCGTAGAGTCGCGGAGTTGCGAGGGCATCGACGAGCCACGATAATATGCATCGAGCCGACCGAGGGGTCCGAGGGCACAGGGGATGCTCTTCGGCGGAGGCTATCTGCTCAATACACAGTAGCGAGGTAAGACCGCGGTGGCACTACCGAGTCTCGACGATTACTTTCCTGACTGGAAGGAGCGTGAAGCGCTCGCCGAAGCCATGATTCCCATGATTGGCACGCTCTACCGCAACAACGTGGTGATGTATTGCTACGGGCGCGCGCTCTACAACCAAAGCGTCACCAGCATCATGGGTATCCATCGCTTCGTGCGCGACGTCGTTCACAACGAGCTGTCGGAATTCGAAAGCTTCCCCATCCTCGAGGCGCTCTCCGAACTCGACCTCGGCCCCTGCCACGTGGACGTGGGAAAACTCACTGCGCATTTCATGGAAGAGTCCAAGACCCAGGAGATGACCCCCGAAGAGTTCGTCAAGCGCGAATGCAACGGCGTCATCGGCCGCCACGTTCCGCCGATCGAGAAGCCCCAGGACGTCGTGCTGTACGGGTTCGGGCGCGTTGGGCGTGTGCTTGCACGGTTGCTGATAGAGAAGACAGGCAGCGGCACTCAGCTTCGGCTGCGCGGGGTGGTGGTGCGAAAGCATGACGACGATGACCTGCTGAAACGCGCGAGCCTGTTGCGTCACGACTCGGTGCACGGGCCATTCGAGGGCACGATCAGAATCGACCCGGAACACAACTGCATCATCGCCAATGGCAACGTCATCCGGTTCATCAACGCCGATCATCCTGCGGAGGTGAACTACGAGCAGTACGGTATTCACGATGCCATTGTCATCGACAATACCGGTGCGTGGCGCGATGAGAACGGGCTCGGACAACACCTGAAATCCAAGGGCGTCTCGCGGGTGATCGTGACTGCGCCTGCGAAGGGCAAGATCAAGAACATCGTCTCCGGGATCAATTCGCACCTGTTCAGTAGAGACGACACGGTGCTCGGTACGGCATCGTGCACCACCAATGCCATCGTCCCGGTGCTGAAGGCGATGAACGATCACTTCGGGATCGTCCACGGGCACCTGGAGACAGTGCATGCCTATACCCCGGATCAGAAACTCCTCGATAATTATCACAAGAAGAGCCGCCGCGGTCGCAGTGCAGCGCTCAATATGGTGATCACCGAAACCGGTGCGTCGTCGGCGGTGTCGCAGGTTCTGCCCGAGCTTGCCGACAAGCTCACCGGCAATGCGATTCGGGTGCCGACCCCTGATGTTTCGCTTGCGATCCTCAATCTCACCCTCACACGCGCCACCGATAAGGACGAGGTCAACGAGTACCTCCGCACAATTTCCCTCGATTCGTCGCTGCAGCGGCAAATCGATTTCACCGAGTCACCCGAGGTGGTCTCGTCGGATTTCATCGGCAGCCGTCACGCCGGGATCATCGACGGAGAGGCGACCATCGTTGCTTCCAATCGTGCAGTGCTCTACGTCTGGTACGACAACGAGTTCGGATTCTGCTGTCAGGTGATCCGTGTGGTACAGAAGTGGGCGGGGATCAGCTATCCGCTGATTCCCGGCGACGTTGCCAGAACCGGGTTTGGAGATCTGGCGGTAGCGGCCGGCTCGTGACGAGCGGCTTCAGCCGGGGCGCCCCCGGCTAGGTGCCCCTACGGATTTTCACATCGATGGCCCACGGGTTTAGTTTTGCGCGGAGCCGAGAACTTCTTCGGTTTGGGCTTCGACATGGTGCACTTCGTCCTGAGCGATGGAGTCAGCAGTGAGTCGGCGGTCGGAAGCTTCTACAAAATGGGGTCAGAGCGGGTCAGACCCCATTTTTTGTTGATAAATCAGAAAATTTCTTCT
>JAPULC010000431.1 GCA_027295305.1 Gammaproteobacteria bacterium | reverse complement strand
CAACTTTTTCAACTTCCGACGTACCTTCAACCCAGCCCGCCGTTGTACGCCGGCGTCGAGCCGTAGAAGGCAATCGCATTACGGGTGGTCGGGAACACGGTCAGGTCGGAGCTGACTGCACAATCTATTTTCATTGTTTGTTACTCTAGAATCAGTTCGTGAGAAGCCCCTCCGCACGTTCGACGGTACCCACCATGTACTCACACGTCGCGCTCTGCTGAGAGATGTCGAGCCGATAGATCACGTCGTTCGGGAAGCGCACCTTGACGAGCTCGTTGGGTTTGAGCTTCAGGAAATGCCAGATGATCACGCGCCCCATGACCCCGTGCGAGACGATGGCAATGCGGTGGCCTTCGAGCGCGCCAAGCGCCTCGAGAAACGGCTCCACCCGTGTCGCCATGTCCGTGAGACTCTCGCCACCCGGAGGACAGTAATTGAACCGATTGGAGATGCGCTCCTCCCACTCCTCTGGAAAGCGCACCTGAATCTCTTCCAGGGTGAGGCCAGCCAGGTCCCCCATGTGGCACTCGGCGAGACGCTTGTCGACCTCCACCTGCAGCTCCACGTGCTTGCCAATGACGTCCGCGGTCTTCCGAGCTCGGCCAAGGGGGCTGGAAAAAAGACGATGGATGTCGAACTCCGCGAGCACCTTGGCGGAGGTGCGCGCCTGTGCACGTCCCCGCCCAGTGAGCTCCGAGTCGAGCCAGCCCTGCATCCGATTCTCGCGATTCCATTCGGTCTCGCCGTGGCGAATCAGAAACAACTCGAGTGATTCACGTGTGGTCATTGAAGTGCGTGCGGCCAGCTGGCACCCAGCCGGCCGACCATCACGCGTTCCCCCCTTCATTCGTTTCGGAGTTTACCGGAGCGATACGCCAGGCGTCTCCATCACGCGACACGAGCGCGCGCGGCGCAGACATACCATCTGCCCAATGGGATGATCGCTCTGGTTCTCTCGCGGCGAGCGTACGATCAATGCCTGGCGAAGGCCAGCCGCGCCTCGGGCGCTTGGCCGGTGGCGCTAGCATCCGCACGTTGTAAGGCTCGACGTACCCGCGTGTCTGCGCCGCGTCGTATTCCACACCCGGCAGGGCTATGGAAATCGGACCGCGTCAGGTTCCCGGTGACACTGGGCCGCGGAGGTCCTCGGGGGCGGCGTCAGGGATAGAGATACCACCACCCGGTCACACTAATGGGTATGACTCGAGTGATCGTGCTCACCGGCGCCTTCACGCTCGATGTCTCCCACCTCGGTATCCTCAGGCTGATCAGGCTCGTCGTGATGTCCGCCCATGCCCTCTGCTCGCGCCGACAGCGCTTCATACGCTGGCGCATCGAGATCGGGGAGCGTCTCCACGAACGCCACCACGCGCCACAAGTCGCCGTCGGTGTGCGTCGGGCCCCAGGCCGGCATTCCCGTCATCCTGATCCCGTGCTTCGTGATCCAGAAAAGCTCCGCCGAGCTCAAGTTTTGCGCGGACACCGCCAGGTCCGGAGGCGGCGGGTTCAGACCCCGTGCGACGGCAGAGGCGGGTTGCCCCGGGAGCGTATGACAGTTCGCACACATCTCACGGTAGTCGTTGAGACCTGCGAGTTGGAGCTCCCGATCGTCAAGGTCTGGGACTTCAACGTCCGCCGCGCGACGCGCGACAGAACGTCTCATCGTGGTGGAAAAGATCCAATTGGCCACGTCGCCATGCGTGCGGGTCGCCGCCACGTCATACAGCCCCGTGAAGACAATCAACAGCCCGCCAACCGACACCAAGATCAGAACGCCGAGCATCAGTGCGAGTGGTTTCATGATCACTCAGCCCTCGATGCACACGTTCTCATGCTTACCGACTCAATTCGCGTCGATTTGGCGCCAATGGGCATAGATCTGATCGGACCAGAAACTTTGAAAGTACGCGATGGCCGCCACAATTTCCTCGTCGCTCAGCACGCCTCGGAACGGCGGCATGACGCCTCCCAACGCGGCGCCCCCTTCCTGAATTGTCTGCTTCAGGACCCCGAGAGAATGGTGCCAGCCGTGCGCCGTACCGTTCAGCGGAGGCGGCGGATAGTGCCCATCAGCGCCAGTCTCGCGCCAGTCGGGCGTAGCCTCAGCCCGTTCGCCATGACAGCTTGCGCAATGAACTTGAAACACCACCTGTCCAAGGACTACCTGATCGTTGGTGTACCATCGCACGCGCTGAGCAGGCTCCCCCGTACCTTCTTCCCCTGCGCAACCCGCAGCCAGAATCCACAAAGAAAGCACACAACATCCGAGCGCTGATCTCTTCACCTCGTCAGCCGAGTCGAACCGTGCGCAGCCTGAGCGCATTGCTGATGACCGACACCGAAGAGAGACTCATGGCGGCGGCTGCGATCATCGGATTCAGCAGCACCCCCAGGAACGGATAGAGCACCCCCGCGGCAATGGGCACACCCGCCGCGTTGTAGATGAAAGCGAAGAATAGATTCTGGCGAATGTTGCGCATCGTCGCGCGCGACAACATGCGCGCGCGCGCAATGCCGCTCAGATCGCCTTTCACCAGCGTGACGTGCGCACTCTCCATCGCCACGTCGGTGCCGGTACCCATGGCAATTCCGACATCGGAGCGCGCCAGCGCCGGCGCGTCATTGATTCCATCGCCTGCCATGGCGACTACGCGACCCTCTGCCTGCAGATCGATCACTACCTGGAGCTTGTGCTCGGGGAGCACCTGGGCCACGACGTCATCGATTCCAAGCTCGCTTGCTACTCGCCGCGCGGTCGCCTCTGCGTCACCGGTGACCATCACGATGTGCAGCCCTTCACGGCGTAGTTGCTCGACTGCGTGCGCAGTCGTGGACTTGATGGGATCGGTGACACCGAGAAATCCCGCAAGCCGCGATTCCACGGAGAGATACATCACGGTCTGCCCGTCGCCTCTTGCGGTATCGGCAGCCGACTCGAGTGCGCTCATGTCGATGGCTTCGTCCTGCATGAGCGTCGTATTGCCCAACAGCATCCCCCGGCCTTCCGCTCGACCCCGAACGCCTCTGCCCGGAAGCGTCTCGAAGTCTTCCACGAGGATAGTCTCAATGGACCGCTCTTGCGCCGCGTCCAAAACGGACTTCGCCAACGGATGCTCACTGCCGCGCTCGAGGGAAGCCGCGAGCCGAAGAAGCTCCTCCTCGCTGAAACCGTCGCTCGGCACGACACTCACGAGTCGCGGCCTGCCTTCAGTGAGCGTGCCCGTTTTGTCCACCACAAGGGTGTCCACGTCCCGCAAACGCTCGACTGCTTCGGCATCGCGGAACAGCACACCGGCGCGAGCACCGCGCCCCATCGCAACCGTGATGGACATAGGCGTTGCGAGTCCCAAGGCACAGGGGCAGGCAATGATCAGCACCGCCACGGCGTTGACGAGCGCGAATGCCATCCTCGGCTCCGGCCCCCACGTCGCCCAGCAGATGAACGTAATCACGGCTATGCCAAGGACCGTGGGCACAAAATAGCCCGCCACCACATCCGCCAGCTTCTGAATCGGTGCACGGCTGCGCTGAGCTTGGGCAACCATGCTGACGATTCGTGCGAGCATGGTGTCAGCGCCCACTTTGTCTGCGCGCATCACGAGGCCGCCATTGCCGTTCACGGTGGCCCCGATGAGTGCATCTCCCGGCCCCTTTGCCACGGGCATGGGCTCGCCGGTTACCATGGACTCGTCGACGGCGCTTCTACCCTCTTCGACGACACCGTCCACGGGCACCTTTTCCCCGGGGCGCACGCGTAATCGATCACCCACCTGAACGCGATCCAACGCCACATCCGCTTCGCTGCCGTCGGCTTCGATGCGCCGGGCCACGTCCGGTGCGAGAGCTAACAGTTCTCTTATGGCGGCGCCGGTGCGGCTGCGGGCGCGCAGCTCCATCACTTGGCCGAGGAGCACGAGCGTGACGATGACGGTGGCCGCTTCGAAATACACCGCAACACTGCCGTCCACCGCGCGGAACGAATTCGGGAACATATCCGGAGCGACGGCAGCAACGACGCTGTAGAGAAACGCCACTCCCACGCCGATTCCGATGAGCGTGAACATGTTGAGATTCATGCTGCGAATCGATGCGTCGGCGCGCTGGTAGAACGGCCAGGCCGCCCACAAGCAGACCGGCAACGACAGGACGAGCTCGAGCAAGTGAGCGGCCTGCGAGCCGATCAGGCCCGCTATGGGAGCTCCCGGCAACAACAGATCACCCATGGCGATAACCACCACCGGCGTCGTGAACCCAAGGGACCAGCCGAAGCGCCGCGTCATGTCATCGAGCTCGGCGTTGTCCTCTTCCACCGCGATGCCTACGGGCTCGAGGGCCATGCCGCAGATAGGGCAGTCTCCGGGCTCGTCCTGCTCGATCTCGGGATGCATGGGACAGGTCCAACGGGTGCGCGTCGCCATGAGGGGCAGTTCCGGCTCCAGCGCCATGCCACACTTCGGGCACGCAGCGGGCTGTTCGCTCTCGACACCTTCGCACATGGGACAGATGTAACGTGTTCCGGGGGCCGCGGACGTCTCCTCGTCGGGCGGATTCAGATATCGCTCCGGATCGCCTTCGAACTTCGTTCGGCAGCCATTGCAGCAGAAGCGATAGTCCACACCCTCGTGGGTGAAACGATGCTCGCTATCCTCGGACACCGTCATGCCACAGACGGGATCGGTGTAAGTGACGGTCGATTCGCTCATGTCATTTTCCACATGCTCTCGAAATGCATGGTCAACCCGTGTGTAGCACGCAGGTCAAGCCGAGGGTAGCTGGGCGATTCGAATCAATAAAGTGCACATCGTCCGCAGCCCTCTCACCACCGCTTCAACCCGACTCCGTTTCCACCGCCAGCCCTCGACCGACGCCCATTCCACGCCACGCAAGTGCGGCAAAGCTGAACGTCAGCGCCTTGGTGCGCCGACGACTACGCGTCGTCATGTTGCCAATGCAGGTCCGCTGCATCCCAGTTCTCAATCAGATAGCAGACGTGATCGCCGTTCGGCGTTCCATCCGGCATGCCTCGCCAGGTCTCGAGCGCCGCGCTGAGCCTGCGTTCCACCTGCTCGAGGCCATCGATTCGTTGGCGCAGCTCCTCGAGATGCCGGGACACGAGTTCGCGCACCATCGGACACGGTGAATCGCCGCGTTCCGCGTGGCCGAATACCTCACGTATCTCTTTCAGACTGAGACCGAGATCCTGAGCACGCCGGATAAAGCGGAGCCGACTCAGATCCTGCTGATCGAAGTCTTTGTAGCCATTGTCTTCCCGGCGAGGCTCGAGCAACCCGACGCGCGCGTAGTAGCGAACGGTTTCGGGTGTCACCTCGACACGTCTGGCAAGTTCGGCAACCTTCATGGCCTCTCCCCCTCAGAAAGAGTCCTGCTCAGAAAGAGACCTGCTCCAAAGCGGCCCCTATTTTAGGGGGGTCAGTCCAGGGGCTGGCCCAGGCCGGCCGCCCTCAGAACATCTTCATCCGGCCCTCGGCCGGCGCAACAGTCGGCCAGTTTTCCGTCGATCACGACGGCCGGAAGTGATCGGATGCCAAGCGCACGGGCGCGAGCGGCCACATGGTCGGTGTGCATATCGACGACGCTCACATCACACGATGGACAGGCGAGGCTGCGGATGCGGCCAATCACCTCTTCGCAGGCAGGGCACCCGGCACTGAAGATCTCAATTTTGCGCGCTGCGGCCATGGTCCAAGGCTCCTCTGGGAGTGATCCGACCTTGATCTTGAACCTATGTGTAACACAAGGGTCAACCACTCTTCGAGCAGAAGCACTTGAAAACCTCGTAGAAATCAATACAAGGGACGCCCAGCAGGAGTCGTAGGAGAGATATCCGTGATCAAGGCAGAGCACCTGAGCCGTTCGTATGGCGACTTCGTGGCGGTGGATGACGTGAGCTTCGAAATCCCCCACGGCGAAATCGTCGGACTGCTGGGCCACAACGGCGCCGGCAAGACCACCATCATGAAGATGCTGACGGGCTATCTGGAGCCGAGCGGAGGCCGGGTCGAGGTGAACGGCGTATCGGTGGAGGACTCACCGGAGGTCGTCCAGCGAGAACTCGGCTATCTGCCCGAGCGCGTTCCGGTCTATCCCGAGATGAGCGTGGTGGATTATCTCGAGTACACCGCCGCTCTTCGGGGCGTGGCCAGATCCGAACGCGCGGCTGCCGTGCGAACCGCGATACTGGAGACCGACCTCACCGAGAAAGCACTCGACCCGATCGCCACGCTATCGCGGGGCTACCAGCAACGCGTCGGCGTGGCCCAGGCAATACTCGATCGTCCGAAGGTTCTGATTCTCGACGAGCCCACCAATGGCCTCGATCCGTCCCAGACGCAGCACATGCGCGGACTCATCAAGCAACTGGCTCGCGAGGCCACCGTCATTGTCTCCACCCACATCATGCAGGAGGTAAACGCCATCTGCGATCGCGTGATGATTCTGCGCAACGGCCGCTTGGTCCTGGACGAGCAACTCGACACGCTGACGGCGAGCCGACAGCTGTTACTCTCGAGCGATGCACCGCTGAGCGCGGTTCGCAACGCCATCGCCGGGGTGGAGGGGGTGAGCGATGTTTCCGAGCTGGCGAGCCAACTCTATGCCCTGGAGATCTCGGGGGGCGATCCCACGAAGCTGACGGCCGCGACAGCAACGGCTGCCGCAGCATCGGCTGCCGCAGCTACGGCTGCCGCAGCGCGAGCGCTCACATCGCATGACATCCCGATCTTCTCGCTGCATCCCGAGCAGCGGGATCTCGAGGCCGTGTTCAGAGAGGTGAGCGAAGTAGACGAGGAGGTGGCCGATGTGGCGTGAGCACATTCGACGAGTTGCAAAGAAAGAGCTCACGCTCTTCTTCTCCTCACCGATTGCCTATCTATTTCTCGGGAGCTTTCTCGCCATCACGCTGTTCGTGTTCTTCTGGGGCGAGGCGTTCTTTGCACGCAACGTCGCCGACGTGCGGCCGATGTTCGAGTGGATGCCCATCCTGCTGATCTTCCTGTCCGCAGCGCTGAGCATGCGGATGTGGAGCGAGGAGCTGCGCACCGGTACCATGGAATTCGTGGTGACGTTGCCGGTGACGCCCTGGGCGTTCGTTCTCGGCAAGTTCCTTGCTTGCTGGTCACTGCTCGGAATCGCCCTTGCGCTCACGCTGCCGCTACCCGTTACCGTATCGCTCTTCGCAAATCTCGATTGGGGTCCCGTGTGGGCGGCCTACATCGCCGCCATGCTTCTCGGAGCGGCCTACCTCAGCATCGGGCTCTTCGTCAGCGCGCGCAGCGACAACCAGATCGTGTCTCTGATTCTGACGGTGCTCGTGTGCGGCGTGTTCTATCTGCTCGGCGCAAGCGTGCTGACCGATCTCGTCGGCAACCGTGCCGCCGAGGGCTTGAGGGCACTCGGCAGC
>JAPULC010000430.1 GCA_027295305.1 Gammaproteobacteria bacterium | reverse complement strand
CATCCGCTCATAGCTGCTATCTCATATCTATGAACGATCGTTCGGGCGGGATCCGCTCAGGCCGGTGGGCTCCTCGTGCGGCGGGATGTACGTGGTTTGGGCGTGCCGGGCCATCTTGCTCGAGGGTGTGCATGATCCCGGGATAGCCGACTCACCGATCAGGGTGCAATCAAGGCAGCGCAACGCTCGCCGATCATCATGACCGTGAGATTCGGGTTTACACCAACCATCTCTGGGAACACCGAGGCATCGGCGATGAATACGTTGTCGATTCCCACCAGACGCAGGTTCGGATCCACCACTGTGGTCTCGTCCGTCGGCGCGCCCATCCGGCACGTGCCGGCCGGGTGATACACGGTGTTGTGCGTGCGCCGGAGGTAACCCGATAAGTCGGCATCGGAAACCAAGTCGGCGCCCGGCGCCAGCTCTCTCAGAGCCCAATCGGCAAGCGGTGTCTGCGCGACTACTTCCCGGGCGATCCGAAAGCCCTCGAGCATCGTGCGTTCGTCGTAACCTTCGGAATCGCTGAAGTAGCGGGGATCGATCACGACTGGGTCCCGGGGATCGCCGCTTCGTAGTGTGACCTCACCCTCGCTCACCGCGTAGCACACGTTCGGCGTGAGCGAGAATGCGTCGCTCGCGCTGGGGTAGCCGGCGGGAGCGGTGTGCAGGTCGAATGCCTCGAGACCGAAGTGCAGCATCACATCTGCGCGTCCGTTGCCGTCGACGTCCGCGAAGAGCGCAGCTTCGTACTTCTGGCTGGTCGCATTTGGCAACGCTCGATCGAGCTCCCAAATGAGGACGCCTTCCGGATGATCGATCAGGTGCTTCCCGACCCCGACGAGAGGGTGCAGCACCGCGATCCCCAATGCTTCGAGCGCATCGGGTGGCCCAACCCCCGAGAGCAGAAGAAGCTTTGGCGTGTCGAATGCACCGGCCGAGAGCACGAGGTCTCTTTCGACATAAATCTCGCTCCCGTCAGCTAGAACCACGGCCCTTGCGCGCCTGCCCAGCCAACTGATGGCGACAACCGAGCTCAATGTCTTGATTGTGAGGTTGTTCGCGACCCCCGGTCGGTGGAGATATGCATTCGATGACGACTCCCGCCGGGTGCCACGCTTGTTCAACGGCAGCCATCCCGCGCCTCCCTTCCGCCGTTGGGAAAGGAACGGTTGCGAAAAGAGCGGATGGGAAAAGTCTGTGAGTGAGTATCCTGCCCTTCCAGCACTCGCGACGAAGTCTCGCGTGAGCGGGTTCGCGGTGTTGCCGAGTTCCAGATGCACGCGTTCGACAACCCGGTCGAATGATTCGCTGACCGGGTCGGGGCCCCACCCTTCAGCCCCGCTACGCTCCCAGCTATGGAAATCGGCGGCGGATGGGCGCAGCGCGATGCAGGAATTGTGCGACGAACAACCCCCGAGCACCCGTCCGCGCGAGTGCACGAGCCGACTGTTACCGTGGATCTGGGGCTCGATGCGGTAGCCGAAGTCGAGCTCACCGTGAAGCAACTCGGACCAGCGCGCGAGATCCTGCACCTCGGCCAGGTCGCAATCGTTCGGTCCGGCCTCGATGAGGCAGACCGACACGTCGCCAGCCTCCGCCAGGCGCGATGCCACAACGCATCCGGCGGATCCACCCCCGACGACGATGTAGTCGTAGCCCTCGTGGGTCACGTCTGATTCAAGGCAAACGCTTGTGTGAACGCATGATATTCAGACCTTACATCGTTTGGAGCAGGCCGACCTTCGGCACGCCTGACGGCTCCTGGACGCCGCGGACACCCCTACGTATCATTCGCGATCCTGCTGTTTGCGCAAACGCGCCCGTAGCTCAGCTGGATAGAGCGTTGGCCTCCGAAGCCAAAGGTCGCGCGTTCGAATCGCGCCGGGCGCGCCAGTAACTCGCTGTTATATCAATACTTTTCTGAATAGAAGCTCTGGCGCGCAGGCGCAGGAACGGACTGTGCTGGGGTCCTCTCCCGCACCCGTCTGGCGGTGTTAGCGGCTCTGCCGTATCATCGGGTACGTATTCGCGACCACTCCGCATTGCACCCGCTACGTGATGGCGGCGGCGCGACTTTTGTCAGCCGTCGATTCGGTGCGCACGTCTGGGACGGGCCCGCCGATATGCTGGTAACACCCGATCACACGAGGAGGCCCCGTGCCGCGCACGATCAGAGATCTCATGCCGTCCGATCTCGAGTTTCAGATGTTCGTTCTCGACGAGCTAGCCGATGGGTTGATCGGACAGGGCGCAGACGTCTTGAAGCTCACGATCGGGGTAACAGAACTCGCCATGCCACAGACCGTGCTCGATCGGATGTTGGACAAGCTCAACGACCCCGAGTTCGTGCGGCGGGTCTATCCGGAAGGGCTTCCCGAGCTTCGAGAAGCCATCGCAGAATTCTACAATCGCCGCCACCGGACCTGCGTCTCGGCCGCAAACGTCATCGTCAATACGGGTACATCGCCGATCTTCCGCAACATCTTCCAGCTGTTGTCCGGACCGGAATACGAGATCATGATTCCGCGACCGTATTACGCCCTGTATTTGTACTGCGCCACATTGGCGGGCGCCAAAGTCAAATTCTACGATATCGACATCGACACGAAACGCGTCGATATGAATTCGTTTCGTCGTAATTTTTCTCCAGAACGCACATCTCTCGTGGTGATCAACTCACCGGGCAATCCTCTGGGAAATGTCGTGACTCCCGACGAGATGCGTCAGATGTATGAGATCGTCGACCGCCGAGCCTACATATTGAGCGACGAGATCTACAACAACACGCTGTTCTACGACGAATTCCATTCCGCTCTTGCGCTGCTCCCGGAGCACAAGGATATAACGATCCTCACCAACAGCTTCTCAAAGGGTCATCGGATGTATACGAAGCGCGTTGGCTTCGCCATCCTGCCGGAGGAGTTGCAAGCCAATCTTCGCGTCATCCAACAGCACACGCTGCTTTGCACCGACCCTTGCTATCAGTACGGGATGATCGCGGCGCTCGGCGACGTCGCGAGCCCCGCGCAGCTGACGAGCGTATATCGGTCGCGCGCGGAGTACACGACGCGACGCCTCACCGGTACGGGGTGTGAGCCCGTCGCCGCCGAGGGTGGGTTCTACGCCATGCTTCGGTGTGGCGAGTGGAACGCTGCTCGAGGATTTGCGTCGTCGAAGGAGCTGGCTCGCGACATCCTGGAGAGAGTCCACGTCGCCGTGGTTCCCGGAACCGATTTCGGCGTGCCCGACGATCTGCGCCTGGCCTTCTGCAACCACCGCTACAACGAGGGCATCGATCGGCTGCGGGAATACTTCACTGCATCGGTTGCGATCAGGCGACCCCTCCGAACGCAGCGCGTCATGGCGAGCGTGCCGAGCGCCGGAGCGTGACAAGCAATCCGTTGGCTGAGCCACTTGCGACGTCGCACAGTACCGACGCGCCGAACACGTCCAGCGATGACGCACTGAGCGTTCGCCGCGCGGTGATCCTTGCCGCCGGCCGGGGCAGCCGTCTACAACCACTGACCGCGAAAGTTCCGAAGTGCCTGGTGGAAGTCGGGGGCGAGTCTCTGCTCGAGCGTGCGCTGCGCGCGCTTGCGTCGCTGGGGGTCGCGGAGGCGGTGATAGTCATCGGCTACAAGGGCGAGGTGGTTCGCGATCGCATCGGCTCCCGCTTCGCGGGGGTCGACATATCTTACGTCGAAGCGCCCGACTTTGAGACGACGAACAACATCCGCTCGCTGTGGGACGCAAGAGACTACCTCGATCAGGACACGCTGCTGCTCGAAGCCGACGTCGCGTTCGATCCCGCGGTCATCGCCGCCTTGCTCATGGAGTCCGGCAGCAGCATTGCCGTTGCTCCCTACGACCGTTCGCTGTCCGGTACCGTAGTGCGACGCGACCGCGATGGCCGGGTCACGAGCTTCACCCTCGGTGCTGACCAGGACAAGCGGTTCAACCTCGCCGACACCTTCAAGACCGTCAACATCTATCTGCTCCGCGAGGAGTTGCTGCGCAACCAGATTCTCCCGCGCCTTTGCAGCGCAATCGCCGCGGGTCAGGTGCAGGACTACTACGAGCGCATCTTCCGCGACTGCGTGGCCGACGAGTCATGCCCGACTCACCTGACCGCTGTCGATGTATCCGCGAGCCGATGGTGTGAGATCGATGATGATCGCGATCTCGACGCTGCGGAGTTTCTCTTCCTCGAGCGCGACGAGCAGTTCGACCGCGTCCAGCTGATGCACGGGGCGTACTGGCGGTACGGCTTTACCGACCACTCGTACCTGTACAACATGCACTTCCCACCCGCTGAAATGCTCGATGTCTTCCAGGGCAATCTGCGGGAGATCGTCACCAACTATCCGGTCGCGCAGAGCCGGCTCGCGCGCCTCGTCGCCGACTGGACAGGCGCCAATCCCGATCACCTGGTGGTGGCCAACGGGGCCGCAGAACTGATCAAGATTCTTGGCAACCAGTTCGCGCGGAGGCTCTCGATCCCCACGCCTTCGTTCAATGAGTACGAAGAAGTGATCGCCCCGGGAGGGCTCAACCGTTTCGCGCTTGACCCTGCGACGTTCGAGCTGGACATCGACGCGTTCGCCGCGTCCGCTATTCGCTGGAGATCCGACACGGCGGTGGTCGTCACGCCGAATAATCCTACCGCCGTCTCGGTGCTGCCCGCGGACGTGCTCAGGCTGGCACGCTTGCTTGAAGCTCACGACTGCCGGTTGATCATCGATGAGTCATTCATCGAGTTCTCACGCGCCGGTGCAGACGCAAGCGTCGAAGACATGGTCGAGGCGTTTCCCAAACTCGTCGTGATCAAGAGCATGAGCAAGGTGTTCGGGATCGCTGGCCTGCGACTGGGCTATCTGCTCAGCGCTGATCGAGAGTTCGTCAACGCCGTCCGGGGCTGCCTGCCAATCTGGAACATCAATGGCCTGGCCGAGGAGTTTCTGCGCACCGTCGGGCGCTATCGAAGCGAGTTCTCCGAGAGCTGTGACCTGACCCGAGCGACCTGCCGAGAACTTTACACGGACCTGCTCGCACTCCCGGGCATCGAGCCGATTGAGCCGGACGCAAACTTCGTCCTGTGCAGGGTGGTCGAACCTTGCGTCACCGGGCCGGAAATCGCGCGTCGCCTCTACGTCGAGCACAACATCCTCATTAAGGATTGCGCAGCCAAGAGCATGCCCGAAGCCGATCGCTATCTGCGAATTGCGTCGCGCACGTCGGCGGAGAACCGGCGGCTCGTACAGGCGCTTGCGGCGCTCTTGTAAAAACGGCGAGGTAACAACGGCGAGAGGAGTCGGGGATGGGAGTAAGCGACAGCGAGAATGCCGCTCTCATGGAACACCTGGAGAGGACGATCCCCCCGATGGTCCTTGGGGACGCCGAGAAGCTGTTGCGCGAAGCGAAACAGATCTTCGACGCGCAGGGCGTGGCCTTCTTCCTCCGACAGGGCACCTGTCTCGGCGCAGTGCGAGATCAAGCCCTGATCCCCTGGGACGATGACCTGGACCTTGGCTCCATCATCGGCATGCACGGCTTCACCGAGGACGCGATCGAGCCTGCAGTCGATGCGTTTCGCGCCATCGGGTGCTACGTCGAGGTTCACCGAGAGGGCCTCTACACCACCGTCAAGATCATGAAGTACCGGATCAGGATCGATTGGCAGTGCTACCGCGTGGTCAAAGGAACGATCGCTCACTATCCGGGCGTGCCGTTTCCGATCAGCCTGTTCACCGAGCTGACGGAGGTCGACTTCATTGGCGATAAGTATCCCGTTCCCAGTCCACCCGAGGAGTACCTCCGTTACAAGTACGGCCCAGACTGGGTCACCCCGAAGCAAGCCGGCTATGAAAAGGATGTGCTGGATAATATGCCGGCGGGAACCGTCCCTGGCCGTGCGGGGCGGCTGAGGCAGTTCCTGGCCGTTCGATTCTCCCCAGGCCGGACCGCGAGGCTGCTGGTGCTCGACCACAGCGGCGATCCAGTCCCCAACGCAGCGGTGTTGATCGCGGGATTGAATCGATCCAGGACAGATCGTCGGGGCTACGCGACGTTCTATCTGCCCGGACCGGACAGCTACGCCGTGGCGGTCACGGTCAACGGCCACGAGGAAGTGCTCTACGAAGAGGCGATGGCGCCGGGAAAGGCGTACGTCTACCGACCGGACGCTGCCAAGTCCGCGGGAAGGTATTTCGTGCTCACGGAGGAGTGACGAACGTTCGAGCCGGAGCGTTCGAGGGATAGTCAGGTGTCCACATGCATCAGTATGTATTTTCCGGTTTGAAGGTTCTCGACGTCGCGACAGTCATCGCCGGGCCTGCCGCGGCGATGATCCTGGGGGATTTCGGCGCCGACGTGATCAAGATCGAGCAGCCGGGCTCGGGGGACATGCTGAGAATGCTCTCGTACATACCCAGCACGCCGGACGCCGACAATAACTACTTCTGGCAGATGGACGGCCGCAACAAGCGCAGCCTCGCGCTCAACTTGAAGACGCAAGAGGGCACCGACGTGCTGCATAAGCTCGTTGCGCAGTGCGACGTCTACATCACGAATCAGCCGCACCCGGTGCGCGAGTCACTGAAGCTGACTTACGACGACTTACGCCCGCTCAATCCGCGGATGATCTACACGTCGCTCACGGCCTACGGCGAGGAGGGTCCGGAACGCGACCGTAAAGGCTTCGATCAGCTCGCCTACTGGGCGAGAAGCGGCTTGATGGACCTCATGCGCGAGCCCGGCACCATGCCGACCCAGGCATTGCCCGGCATGGGCGATCACCCCACAGCGATGTCGATTTACGCCGGAATCGTCACCGCGCTGCTGCACCGCGAACGCACCGGCGAAGGGGGCATGGTGCACACGTCACTCCTGGCCAATGGCCTTTGGTCGGTGTCGTCCATCGCGCAGGGCGCCATGGCGGGGGGTGATATGCCGAAGTACCGGGAAGACAATCGCGTCGACGGCGTGTTGATGCGTGTTTATCGCACGAAGGACGACCGCTGGCTGCAGTTCAACATGGTGCGCAGCGAAGAATTGCTTTCTCTCATGTTTGCCGCCATGGGTGCGATCCACTTGCTGGAAGACGAGCGCTTCAGCACGCGAGAGAGGCTGACGGAGAATCGCGAGCTTCTCGGTGATCTCGTGCAGGAAATCATCGCTCAGAAGAGCTCCGACGAATGGCTCGAGACGTTCGAATCGATGCAGGTGCCGGTGAACAGGATCGGTATCGTCGAGGAGACCGTCGATGATGTGCAGGTGCTGCAAAACGCCATGGCGGTGCGGCCGCAAGCCGACGACATCGACGTGCCCCTCGTGCTCAATCATCCGATCAAGATCACGAGCGTGCCGCAGGTGGGGCCGAAGCGTGCACCCGACCTGGGGGAGCACTCGGAAGAAATTCTGAAGGAGCTCGGCTACTCGGATGACGCCGTCTCGGGAATGAAGGAGAGAGGGGTGATTTAGCCTGTGCGCTGCAGGCGTCGGCACGTTTTAGTGCCTGGCATTTGCTGAGCGCAGCTCCTCGCCCCGCGGGCGTGGGCAATCAGAGCGGGGAGTCGGCCATGAACTGCATGACGGCGTTTGCGAGCTCTCGAGGCTTCTGCTGCTGCAGAAAGTGACCTGCGCCTTCGATGGTCACGTGCTTCTGGGCCTTGGCACCCGGAACGGTTTTTTGAAAGCGCACGTGGGCCCCCGCCGTCACCGGATCGCCGTCGCTGAACGCCGTCAGGAACGGCTTCTCCCATTTCTCCAATACCGTCCACGCAGCGCGGTTGGCGGGGATCGCGGGGTTGTCCGGTCGGATCGGCACGAGGCTCGGGAACTGCCGGGCGCCCGCCATGTAGCTGTCGTCGGGAAACGGCGCGTCGAAGGCCTCGGTCTGGGCATCGCCGAGCCCACCGCGGCCAGAGAAACCCACGACGTCGCTTACGACGAGATTGGGTGTCTCCGCGCAGAACTTGACCCAGTGCAGAAAGCCCATGCCCGATGTGTCCGCCCGCATTGCGGCCCCCATCTCCCGCGCGCTCTGACGGACAGGTAAACTGTCGTAGTATTTAGCCATGGCGGCACTCACCTCTCGCGCACGATCGCCGTCGATGCCCCTGGCGTCCGGCAGGCCGGTGTTTGCCGCCACGATGCGCGCGAAACGCTCGGGCAACTCGGTTGCCGCGCGCAGTCCAATGAGTCCGCCCCAGTCCTGGCACACGAGGGTGATGTTCGTCAGATCCAGGTTCTCGAGCATCGACTTCAGCCAGCCCACGTGGTTGGCATAGGTGTAATCCGTGCGCTCGGTGGGCTTGTCCGACTTACCGAAGCCAATGAAGTCCGCGGCAATCACCCGATAGCCCTTCTCGACGAAGAGGGGGATCATGAGTCGATAGAGATACGACCAGGTGGGCTGGCCGTGCAGGCAGAGGATCAACTCGCCATCGGCGGGGCCCTCGTCCACGTAGTGCATGCGGAGCCGACTTCCGTCTGAGGCCGGCACCTCGGTGAAGTGTGCTGCAAAGGGGTAGCCGTCCAGGTCCTGAAAGCGTTCGTCGGGAGTGC
>JAPULC010000043.1 GCA_027295305.1 Gammaproteobacteria bacterium | reverse complement strand
ACGCTCACTCCCTGGAGTCGAACGTGGAGATGCTGCGCTTCGAGAACGTCTCCTTCTCCTATCACGCGGACGGCGCGGGTCCACCGGCGCTCGAGGATGTGAGCTTCGAGGTGGCCAGGGGAGAGGTGATCGGTATTGTCGGCCCACCCGGAAGCGGCAAGTCCACCATCGCACATCTGATCCCTCGCCACTATGACATCAGTGCTGGAAGCATAACCGTCGACGGTATCGATATCCGCGACGTCACCCTGGAGTCGCTCCGTCGTCACGTGAGCGTGGTGCAGCAGGATACCTTCCTGTTCACTTCGGCCGTGGATAGCAACGTCGCCTACGGAGATCCCTGGGCGGATCGTAGCGCCATTCGACAGGCCACCGAGGCGGCGCAGCTGCACAATTACATTTCCCAGCTACCCGAGGAATACGCCACCATGGTTGGTGAGCGCGGGGTGTCGCTATCCGGCGGACAGCGCCAGCGCCTTGCCATCGCCAGAAGCGTACTGCCGCATTCGAGCATCATCGTGTTCGATGATTCCACCGCTGCCATCGACGTCGGCACCGAGCGGAATATACGTCAGGAGCTCGCGGCACTCACCCGCGATCGTGCCACCATCATCATCGCCCATCGGTTGTCCTCGCTGATGCACGCGGATCGCATCCTGTTCCTGGAGCGCGGCCGTGTTGTCGAGAGTGGCAGCCACGACGAGTTAACCGCGCTCGGCGGACGATATGCAGCTCTGCACGCATTGCAGACCCGCGCACCGCTGGACGACCAATGAGCACGGGAGGCGGATCAGATGCCCCCCCGCCACCGCTTGCGGTGGTGGGTGACCAGGCCTCCGACGAAGAGGAGATGTTCGGTGCCGCTTTCGATGGAGTGGTGCTGCGGCGCTTCTGGGGTTTTCTGCGGCCCTACCGGCGCAACCTCCTCATCGCCCTGGGCGGCGTGTTCCTGTTCACCCTGACACAGGTGATGATTCCGCTGCTGATACGGGCCGCTATCGACCATGGCGTCGCGGCCGGAGCGCAAGGCATGCGCCTCTTGCAGATCGTCGGCATCGCATTCTTTGCAGTTGTGACCGTGAACTATGTCGCCAATTTTCTCCAGGAAATGCTGGTTGGACGCATCGCCGGCCATCTGTTGTTCGATCTGCGTCGCGCCATGTATCGGCATCTGCAACGCGTCTCTCTCACATTCATGGACAAGACCCAGGTGGGTCGACTGATGTCACGCCTGCAGGGTGACGTCAACGCACTTCAAGAATTCCTCGAGACCTCCATGTTCGCGTTCGGAGATATCGTACTGCTGATCGGTATCGTGAGCGTCCTGCTGTGGCTGGATCCGCGTCTCGGAATGATGACGTTGTCGGTCGTTCCGGCGTTACTGATAGTGCGCTTGATTTGGCTGCCTCATGCGAAGAAGGCCTTCTTGCATGCGCGCGAAACGAGCTCCGTCGTCAGCGGCGCGCTCGCAGAGAACGTCCACGGAATCCGCACCATTCAGGAAATGGGTCGAGAGCAGATTAATTTTCAACTCTACAGCGACTTGGCCGGCGAGAACCTCGAGTCCCACCTTCGTGCATCGCGCTTCGCCAACGTGCTGATTCCAGTGGTGGATCTGCTTACTGGTCTCGCCATGGCCATCATCGTGGTTGTCGGCGGAGGCATGGTGTTGCGCGATTCCCTGGACTTGGGCGTGATGGTGGCGTTCCTGTTCTACGTGCAACGCTTCTTCGATCCGATCCGTACGCTCACGATTCAGTACAGCATAATGCAGCGTGCCATGGCGTCCGGGCAGCGGATTTTCGAGGTGCTGGACGTTCCCGTCACGATTCGCAATGCTGCAGACGCAGATCCGCTGGACGACAACGACGGGTCTATCGTGTTCGAGGACGTGACATTCGGCTACGAGCCGGGCAGGCCCATCCTCGACGGCGTGAGCTTGCGGGTCGCACCCGGGGAGACGGTCGCCCTGGTGGGGCCGACGGGCTCGGGCAAGACCAGCATCACGGCGCTCGTTCATCGTTTCTACGATGTTTGGGAAGGGCGGGTGTTGATCGGTGGCCGCGACGTGCGACAAGTGACTCTCGAATCCCTCGGGCGGGAAGTGGCAATGGTGCTTCAGGAGCCTTTTCTGTTCTCAGGCACCATCTACGACAATATTCGCTACAACAAGCTAGACGCAACGCGTGATCAGGTGGAAGAGGCTGCGCGCGCCGTCGGCGTCCACGAGTTCGTAACGAGCTTGCCGAACGGATACGACAATTACCTCGACCAACGCGGCATCAATCTATCGTTGGGCCAACGTCAGCTGCTGAGTTTTGCGCGGGCGCTGGTCGCCGACACCAGAATTCTGGTTCTCGATGAGGCTACAGCCAACGTCGACAGCTATACCGAGCGCCAGATCCAGCGTGCGCTGCGGCGCTTGCTTTCCGGGCGTACTGCAATCGTGATCGCACACCGTCTCGCTACCGTGCGTCATGCCGATCGCATTCTGGTGCTGCAAGAGGGCAAAATCATCGAGAGTGGCACCCACGATTCCCTGGTCGCGGCGGGAGGCTTGTATGCGCGCCTTTACCGGCTCAACTTCGCGTCCTTCGACGATTTGCCCAAGCAGGGCAGGCGTGGCCAGGAGAGCGAATAGCAGCGGTAAGACGTTCTCAACCGGGCGAAAGGGTTGGACGCCGACTCCGCCATTAGCCCTACGGTTCTTTCTCGGGGAATTTCACACGAACGACGCTGATAGTGGCGACGGCCATCATCAGTAACACGATAGCTCCGGTGATCACTAAAATGTGCTGATCCGGCATGGTTTTCACATCGATGGCCAGCAGGCGTGTGAGTGCCGTGATGGCGATGTAGAGCAGAAAGCGCACAGGCAGATGGCTGGTTTTGAAATAAATCCCGACCATCGCACCCAGCTCCAGATAGATGAACAGCAGCAGGATTCCATCCAGCCCCGCGCGCCCTGATCGATCATCTGCAGGTACTCGTGCACCGCCGCCCAGACGATGGTGCCGCCAATGACGAACAGGCCCAGAAGCTGAAATGTGTCTACCAGCCAGTTTCCGAATTTCTTTATCTGGTCATCGATTTGCTTCACGTGGATTCCCCCCAGTCCATGCCCCGGATTGGTGCATCCCATGGTGGCACGCTCTTCGCTGGTGCGCCGGCGCCCCGGCGGCGCCGTCGAAATCCCTGGCTGAATCATACAAGCCATTGATCTTCGGTGCCTGCCCGCGGGATCGCCGGCGCTCGAGCGAAGCTGGCACGGTGCGTGCAGTGCACTCATCCCGTGAAGCCGACGCCGCTCCGGCGGCCGCGGCAGGTTGTCAACCCATTTACCAAGAGGCCCGTACGGTGAAACTACTGACCGCAATCATCAAGCCCTTCAAGCTCGATGACGTACGCAACGCTCTGTCCGATCTCGGCATCCAGGGCATGACGCTGACCGAAGTGAAAGGCTTCGGAAGACAGAAAGGT
>JAPULC010000429.1 GCA_027295305.1 Gammaproteobacteria bacterium | reverse complement strand
GATCCTCGGGCGCGCAGCCCGTGGCGTCATGCGCCAGCGTGTCTTCGATGGGCTTCACTTCCTCGCGCATGAAGCGGCGGATCTGATCGCGCAACATGACGAGCTCCTCGGAGAGCATGAAGCCGTAGTGGTTTGCGCTAGCCTGAGTGGCGATTGCTTGTGCCATGATGAAGTCCTCCGACCCCTGAATGGCCAGACTGTCTGGCGCGTGGCGAATGAAGTCAAGCGGCGTTGTAGATACGCCGGGGATTGTCCCACCTGTGGTGGCACGAGACCAAGGTCAACGAACACCTGGCGGATGCGTGTTGACTCACCGTTGTGCGCCGCACTAATCCGCTTTGGGAACTCCGCTACCTCCGGGAGTTAAACACTCCCGCGCTACGTCCGCCTGCGTATACCCAGGGTTCTTGATTTTCACCCAAGTCCGAAGGCGGGAGCTAGCCTTAGAACGATCGGTTCACGCTGAAAACCGGCGAGCGTTTCGCGGAAAACGGCTACGTGGTCGCGGCACCGTTCATCTTCCATTGGTGGCCGAAGACAGACGACATCCAGATAAAGCGCGACGGAAGCCGCGATGATTGGATGGCGGCGGACATGAAGGCGGCCAATCGCGTCCTCGAGGCGATGGATAGCGTGGATGCGTCGCGTATCGGGATCGTCGGTCACTGCTGGGGTGGTCGCGTGGCGTGGTTGGGAGCGTGTCACATCCCTACGCTCAAAGCGTGCGCGGTGTTCTATGGCGGACGTTTCAAGCTCGCGATGGGCGAGGGCAATCCGCCGGCCATAGAAACACCCGATGCCCGGTCGCCGGCTTCTTCGGAAACGACGATCGCAACCCACCGCCTGAAGACGTCGATGACTACAGCGCGGCGCTCAGCGCCGCCGGAGTCGAACACACGTTTCATCGTTACGATGGCGCAGGCCACGCATTTCAAAGCTTCAACAGCGAGCGTGCGTATCGTCCCGAGCAAAGCGAGGATGCGTCGGAGAAGGTGCTTGCGTTCATGGCCGAGCGATTGAAATAGCTTGGAAGCGGGCTGCGGGATGGACGCCGGCCGCGTGATAGACTCCCGCCGCTGATCTCACCCGGGGGAGGGCGAGCGTGCGATACGATCTGTTGATCAAGAACGGTACGGTCATCGATGGCTCGGGCATGCCGCGCTTTCGCGCCGATGTGGGCGTGAAGGACGGAAAGATTGCGAGCATTGGCCGCATCAATGCGCTGGCCGACGAGGTCATCGACGCCGAAGGCCATGTCGTCGCGCCGGGGTTCGTCGACGGCCACACGCACATGGATGCCCAGATATTCTGGGATCCGATCGGCACCAGCTCGTGTTATCACGGGGTGACGAGCGTGATCATGGGTAACTGCGGTTTCACCATCGCGCCGTGTCGCGAGTCCGAAGCCGATCTCGTGTTTCGCAATCTCGAGCGTGCCGAGGACATCTCGCGCGAAGCGATGCTCGCCGGCATCAAGTGGCAGTGGGAGACGTTTCCGGAATATCTCGACGTGCTCGAATCGTTGCCGAAGGGCATCAACTACGGTGGCTACATGGGGCACTCGGCGCTACGCACCTACGTGATGGGCGAGCGCGCCTTTACGGAGGAGGCCACCGAGGACGATGTTCGCCGCATGGTGCGCGAGGTGAAAGATTCCGTGCGTGCGGGCGCCATCGGGTTCTCGACATCGCGGAGCCGCAATCATCAGACAGCGGATGATCGTCCGGTGGCGAGCCGCGCAGCATCCTGGGATGAGCTCACGGCGCTTGTGCGCGCCATGGGTGAGATGAACGCCGGGATCCTCGAGATTGCCGGTGATCCAACGGGTCACGATCGGGAGCGTGCCGATCCCTACTTCAATTCCCTGAAAGATTTGTCCGTGGAGACGGGGCGCCCGGTGACCTTTGGTATGTTCAGTATTCGTCAGCGGCCCGATGCGTGGCGGCCGCAATTCGAAGTGGCGGAGCGAGCCGCGGCGGAAGGCGGGCGCATGTTCATCCAAGTGCACAGCCGCGCATTGAACGTGCTGCTTTCCTTCGAGACCAATCTCCCCTACGACACTTGGGACATGTGGAGCGATATCCGTGCGCTGCCCCTTGCCGAGCAGAAGCACAAGCTCACCGATCCCGAGATCCGGCGCCGGCTGGTCGAGATAGCCAACACGCCGTACCAGGGTCCGCCGGTTCGAGGCGCCGAGCCGCGGCCGCCGAATTGGGATTGGACCTTCGTGATGGACAAGGTGGGCTTGCCCCATCGATCGATGGCTGAGGTGGCGGCGGAGCGCGGCATCGATCCGGTGGAGCTCATGATCGATCTCGGCCTGGAGCACGACTTCAAAATCTTTTTTCGCCAGCCCATCGCCAACGAGCTCGAGGATCAGGCGCTTGCGCTGATGAAAGAGCCGCGCTCGGTGGTCACGTTTTCCGACTCAGGCGCCCACGTGACTCAGATCATGGACAGCTCCCTTCAGACCCACATTTTTGATTACTGGGTACGTGAAAAACAGGCATTCACGTTGGAGGAGGCGGTGCGGTTGGTGACCTTCGACACCGCAACCAATTGGGGTCTGTACGATCGCGGTCTGCTGCGTGAAGGGTTCTGCGCAGACATCGTGGTGTTCGACCCTGACACCATCGGCCCTCGCATGCCGGAGGTGGTGACGGATCTGCCTGCCGGCGCCAAGCGCTTGAAACAGACCGCAAACGGGATACTCGCCACGGTGGTGAACGGACAGGTTTTGCTGAAGAACAACGAGCACACCGGCGCGGTGCCGGGGCAACTCCTTCGCGGCCCGCTGGCTAGTCACTGATCATGGAATACCGAGATTTTGCTAACACTGGTCTGCGAGTCTCCGAGCTCGTGTTCGGAGGTGGCGCCGTCGGTGGATTGCTCATCAACGCCGACGACGATGTGAGACGCGCAGCGATTCGAAACGCGCTGGATGCGGGCATCAATTGGATCGACACCGCGGCGTCGTACGGAAATGGCCGCTCGGAAGAAGCACTGGGCTGGTTGTTGAACGAGATCGACGACGATCCTTATGTTTCGACCAAGTTCTCCGTCGACACGACCGATCTCGGCGACATCGGTGGTCAGATCGAGGCGAGTCTCACCGCGAGTCTCGGGCGTTTGAAGCGCGACTCGGTGACCTTGTTTCAACTTCACAACCGCATTGGCGCGACCACCGATGGGCGTACTCTCAGCGTGTTGGACATTCTGCGCGAGGGCGGTGTGCTGGACGCGCTGGAGTCCCTGCGCGACCAAGGGCTCACGAAGCACTTCGGCATCACCGCGATGGGCGAGACCCACTGCGTCATCGAGGTCATCGAGAGCGGACGCATCGCTTCGGCGCAGGTCTATTTCAATCTCTTGAATCCGAGCGCCGGGAGAGCGATGCCAGCGAGTTGGCCGGTCTACGACTTCAACGGAATTCTCGATGCGTGCGAACGTATCGATGTCGCGGCGATGAACATTCGCGTTTTTTCTGCGGGTGTCATCGCGACGGATGTTCGAACGGGTCGGGAACGCCCGCTCACTCCCGGCGACACGGTGGAGAGCGAGGCGGAGAAAGCGCAGCGCGTGTTCGACGTCGTTGGAAACGAATATGGCACGCGTGCGCAGACCGCCATTCGCTTCGCATTGGCGGAATCGCGGCTATCGTGTGTGATCATCGGACTGGCGGAGCTTGCGCATCTCGAGGAGGCGGTGGCGGGACAGGCTCTGGGCCCGTTGCCGCAAGATGCGCTCGAGCGAATTGCGCGCGTCTATGACCAGGGCACTGCATGACGGCGCGGCTTCGCTACGTGGTGCACAAAGGCGAAGGTCCGCCGCTGCTCATGCTTCACGGTGTGCTCTCGAGCAATGCGCAGTGGTCGCCGAACATCGAGGCGTTGAGTCGCGTGTCCACCCCGGTGACTGTAGAGCTCTGGGGCCACGGCGACTCGCCCGCGCCGACGGATGCGGATTGCTACCGACCCTCGGGTTACATCGAGGAGTTCGAGCGCATTCGCAGCGA
>JAPULC010000428.1 GCA_027295305.1 Gammaproteobacteria bacterium | reverse complement strand
AACCTGCCCACCCTCGACGGCGTCGAGGAACACGGTCTTGATGGGCTCCACGGTGCCGAGGATGGGGATGTATTCGATGAACTGTCCGTCGGTGACCCTCGACAGGGTGATCCGCGTGGGATCGATGGTCATCGTGGAAGGCCTGGAGTCGACGAGCAGCGCCACCACCAATGCTGTACAGACGATGACAGTTCCGATGGCTGTGATGGCCTTTGCCGACCACCTGCTCTTCTCGATGGCCCTATCCATGCGGGACCCCCGACCGGGTAGCGTCGAGTTCACGCGAATGGCTTTTCCGTCTTGGATGACCAACCCATCACCCTCTCGATTGGCGGCAGGATCATGCGGCTGGAGATTGAATAATTCAAGGACAGATAGGGGACAGCCCCTGTATGGGACTGTCCCCTGTTTAGTCCCTAATTGGCGACGCCCTCCATGGCATCGCAAAGGGCTCTATTCGTAGCGCAAAGCAGTGATCGGGCTCGCCCGAGCGGTCTTGTACGACTGCAGCGCGATGGTTGCAAATGCAATGACCGCCGCCAGAGCAGCAGACACCAGGAACACCAACAGATTGATGTTCGCCCTGTATTCGAAGCCCGCCAGCCACTCGCTCATCAGATAGTAAGAGGCACCCGAAGCCAGGATCGATGCGATCAGAATCAGTCCCAGGATGTTCTTGAAGAACATGAAGATGATTCCGCCCGTCGTGGCTCCGAGGATCTTTCTGATACCGATCTCCCGGGTGCGCTGCTGCGTCGTGAACGCCGAGAGCCCAAACAGCCCCAGACACGAAAGCAGAATGCAGAGACCCGCGAAAATGCCGATCAGCATGGTCTGCTGCCGCTCGGAGACATAGAGCTCATCGAGTGAGTCGTCGAGAAACGCGTACTCGAACGGATGCTTGGGATCGTATTCCCGCCACCTCTCCTCCATGAACGCCAATGTGCCGGGGATGTCCTCGCCGGAAATCTTGACCGTCACGTTCGCACGGGCGACCGCCCGGTTCATCGCATCCATGTCCTCGAAGTCAGGCTGGAAATTGAAGATCACCAGCGGTTCGACCTTATGATGCAGCGACTCGTAATGAAAGTCTTCCACGACGCCGACAACGGGCTCATAGGTCAGCTCCTCGTCGTTAGCGAAATCACTCAACTCGAAACGTTTGCCGATCGCAGAGTCCCATCCCAGCGCTCGAACGGCCGCTTGGTTCACCAGCAGACCCCCGTCGTCGGTGGGATCGAATCCGCGACCCTCGACGACATCTATGCCGTACACGTCGAGGTAGTCGTAGTCCCCGTTCATCACGTTGAGCGTCTGAGACTCGAACACGCGATCGTTGTTCTCAATCTGGAACAAGCCGAGCCCTGTCTGGCGTCCCGGGACGCCGAAGCTCAGCGCCACGCCCTCAATCTGCTCATGTGACTGAAGGTCGCTCTTCATGAAGTTGCCTTTTTCAATGACGTTCGCACCGTTGAGGGTGATCACGACCTGGTTGTCCCTGTCGAAGCCCAGGGGCTTGGTGTTGACGTAGTTGAGCTGGATCGCCATGAGGGCGGTGCAGGCAATGACCCCTACGGAGATGATGAACTGCACCAGAACGAGGGCCTGGCGCAGGGTGATGTCGACAGATCCCGGCCTGAACCCCCCCTTCAACGCGGCAATCGGTCGAATGAACGAGAGATAGAATGCTGGGTAGAGACCCGAGAAAATGCCGACGCCTACGCCCAACGCCAATAACGAGAGCACGAGCATGGGATCCGAGGTCAGATCCAGCGTAAGCTGCTTGCCGAACAGAGCGCTGATCGACGTGTAGCTGAGCAGAAGATGTACTACGACCACCGCGATCACCAGTGAGATGAGAGAGAAGGCCACGGACTCGCCAATGAACTGGCTCACGAGCTGACGTCTCGTCGCACCCAGCACCTTGCGCATGCCGATCTCCTTGGCGCGCTTCGCGGAGCGGGCCGTCGCCAGGTTCATGTAGTTGATGCATGCGACCAGCAGCACGAATAATGCGATGGCGGCGAATGTGAAGATGTAGAGCTTGTTGCCGGTGGGCCGGTCGAATTGCGTGTCCGAGTTCAGGTGAATGTCGGCCAAAGGCTCGAGGGAGTAGCTCATGGTGCTGTTGAGTCGCTCGCCCCTCTCGGCCTGGTGCTTCGTATAGAACGAGTCCGAGATCTGCCGAAAGTCACGCACGTCGTAGTCTTCCGGCATCAGAAGATACGTGTAGGTCTGGATGCCCCAGAGCGCCTGCTGCACGTTGAAGTCTGGCGGAAGGAAGGCCGCGATCCGATTGAACGAGAGTATGAAGTCGTACTTCAGGTGCGTGTTCTCGGGCAAGTCGGCGAAGACCAGGGCAATCTTGTAGGGGGAGGTATCCCCCACCAACGTCTCTCCGATCGGGTTGCGATCGCCGAAGTAGCGCTTGGCCAGCGTCTCGCTCACGGCGATCGACAGCGGGTCGACCAGTGCCGTGGCTGGATCGCCGTAGATGATCTCGTGGGAGAAGAGGTCGAAGATATTGTCATCTCCAACAACGTAGCTGTCCCAATAGATGGCGGTATCACCGCCTGTCCACAGTTTGCGCGTGTTTCCGATGTGCTGGATGCGCACGGAATCGATGACGTCGGGATATTCGTCCCTGAGAAGGCCGCCGAGAAACATCGAGCTGATGGACGCTCGATCGACCTTGCCATTGGCATCTATCTCGGAGACGACCCGATAGATCTGGTCGTGCTTGTCGAAGTGCTGGTCGTAGGTGAGCTCCGAGCGCAGGTAGAGCCCAAGCAAGACGAAGCACGCGATGCCGACGGCCAGACCGCCAATGTTGATCAACGCGTACGCGCGATCTCGTTTGAGTCCCCGCAAGACGACGAGGAAGCTGTTCTTAAGCATACTCGGCTCCTACTGTCTCCTCCGCGATGACTCGTCCATCCAGCATGCGCACGACGCGGTCGGCATACTCACTGCACTCGGGCGCGTGAGTGACCATCACGATAGTGGTCCCTTCGTTGTTCAACTGGGCGAGGATGTCCATGACTTCGCCTCCATGTTCCGAATCGAGATTTCCCGTCGGCTCGTCGGCGAGTATCAGCTCGGGTTGATTGACGATGGCTCGCGCCACCGCCACGCGTTGTTGTTGGCCGCCGGAGAGCTGCTGCGGGAAATGCTTCGTGCGGTGGGCCATGTCGAGCTTTTCGAGCACCGCTTGCACCTTCTCTTGACGCGTTCTCCGATCTGATCGGCCGTCGTAGACGAGCGGAAGCTCGACGTTCTCGTAGACGGTGAGTTCGTCGATGAGGTTGAAGCTCTGAAATACGAATCCGATATGCTGTCTTCTGACCTTGGCGCGCTGGCGCTCGTCATAGGACTCGACGTCTTCGTCGCGGAAGAAGTAGCGGCCAGAGTCGGCGTGGTCGACGAGCCCCATGATGTTCATGAGCGTGGACTTGCCGCCGCCGGATGGACCCATGATGGAAACGAACTCACCGGCGTCGACGGAAATGTTGATTCCGTCTAGGGCCGTTGTTTCCACATCTTCTGTCCGAAACAGTTTCCCAATATTTTCCGTCTGTATGATCATTTCGTCCCCGCAGTCAGTGGATGATTTTCGAGCTTCAGCGGCTCGGAGAACTCCAGTTCCTCGGCACCGCCGAACGTGTCGTAACTCGAGGTGATGACGACGTCGCCCACCTCGAGCCCTTCAAGCAATTCGAGAAACCGTGGATTCTGGCGGCCGACGCGAATATCGGTGCGCGCGGCATGGCTGCCATCGTCGCTGACACGATATGCCCATCGCCCGCCGGTGGTGCGATAGAAGCTGCCTTTGGCCAGAACAAGGCTGTCGACGGCGCCGCTGAGAGCGAGATTGATCTGGATCGATTGGCCTCGCTTCAGCCCGTCCGGAATGCCTTGGGTGAAGGCCATGTCCACCTCGAATTCGTCGTTGGTCACTTCGGGGTAGATCTTTTCGATGATCAGCTCGTGGCGCTGGTCGTCGAACGAGAAATTCCCGAGCTGGCCGAGCGCGACTTTGGAGATGTAGTGCTGGTCGATGTCCGCCCCGACCTTGAACGAATGCAGTAGATCGATCTGACCGATGTTGTCACCCTGACGAATGTTCTGGCCGAGATCGACCTTCAGGGTGGATAGATGTCCGGAGATCGGCGCGCGAACATTCAGATTCTCCAGCGTCTCGCCGAGCACTTGCAGATTGTGGTTGACCTGGGCGATGGTCTCGTCGACTTGTGCGAGCTGTTGCTCGCGAAGCGTCTTCTCCTGGGCGATGCGTGCGTGCAGGATTTCGCGCTTTGATTTGCGGTAGGCGAGCTCGTCGGCGATGAGCTCGAACTGCACCTCTGATATCACGGTCTTGCTTTCCGCGAGCATCTTTTGATAACGCCTGTGCTGTTTCTCGAGCTGCGTAATTCGATATTCGTTGTCGAGGAACTGCTCTTTCAGAATCAGCTCCTTTTCGGCCAGGTTGATGCGCGTGTTTCGCAGCGTGTTGATGTTCTCCAGAAGCCGGCTCTCCGTGCCGATGGAGTCCTTTTGCAGCGTCGCGTTGGATAGTCGAAGAATGAGCTGGCCCTTCTCGATCGGGCTGCCGTCATCGACGAATATCTCCTGGACCTGGCCGCCCTCGACGGCATCGAGGAACACGGTCTTGATGGGCTCTACGGTGCCGAGTATCGGGATGTATTCGATGAACTGTCCGTTTTGAACCTGTGCCAGCGTGACGCGGGTGGGGTCGATGGTCACCGTGGACGTTCTCGAGTCGACGAGGACGGCGACCACTAATGCGGTCCCGACGATGACGGAGCCTAGGGTGATGATGGTCTTTGCCGGCCATCTGGGTTTCTCGATCGCTCGATCCATGCCGGACAGTCGGCCGATTGGCGGTGCGTTCATGCGGAAATGCCCGATGTTGCCGTCTTCCTCTCGCGTGAGGTCAGGATCATAGCAGTGGAAAATTGAAATATACAAATAATTGTCATTGTTATCTTAATTTATTTAATAAATCGGAGCCTAGAACAGCCATAATCCTTCATCGCCGGATCACCAGCGGAAAGGTCGACGTGAGCGCGCAGACCGCCTCTCCGACGTCTGAAGCAAGAACCGTTCCACCTGCCCATCCGGCGTAAGAATCAACGGGTTAGGGCGGGTAGCGGTGCGCCGTCGGGTCCACGGAACCAATAGCTGGCGATCTTCGCCAACGTCGCTCACGTGATCACGCCGATCGATACCGTGCGATGCCCCATACGTCCCCGTGATGTTGGCTCCATCCACGCCACACTGATTAGACGCACGACGTCGAAGAAAGGTTTGACCGGCTGACAATTTTCATGTCACCGGCGACGATGATTGACCCGAGGCCTCCCCTTTCCCGAGAATCAGATGCTCTGGGCAAGGCCGTGGTCGTGTGAATACTCACTTACGCATCGTGCACACCTCCGATGTGCATCTGGACAACTCGAGTCAGGGGGATCACCACTCTGCGGAAACGTTTCGCCGCGTGGTGGATACCGTGCTATCCGAGGAGGCCGATCTGTTTCTCATTGCTGGGGATCTGTTCGACCACAACCGCGTGAAGCAGCATGCCGTGGATCTCGTCTACGAGGAGCTTGCGCGGGTCCCGTGTCCGGTGGTCCTGATTCCGGGTAATCACGACTGCGTGGCGGATGACTCGGTCTACCATCGCATCGATTTCTCCGAGGCCGGTAGCCACGTTCACGCGTTGACGCGGGAGCATGGCAATCGGGTGATGCTCGATGAGCTTCACGCCACCGTCTGGGGCAAGGGCATGGTGGAGCACGAGCCGGAGAACAAGCCCCTCGCAGGGGTGCCCGAGCGTCACGAGGATCATTGGCACATCGGCATGGCGCACGGCTATTTCGTTGAAGATGCGCAGAGCGAGCGCTCTTCGTTGATCACGCCCTCGGAGATTGCCGAATCCGGTCTCGACTATCTCGCCCTGGGGCACGTGCATGTCTACATGGACGTGAGTCGGGGCAACACGCGCGCGTGTTATCCGGGGAGCCCGTCACGTCAATATGCGGGCAGCGGCTGCGTCGTACGCGTCACTCTGGATCCCGGCCGGGGCGTGCACTTCGAGCCCCTCTACATCGATCTCGATTGTTGATGGTGCCTGGCACCATCGATCACGTGGATCCTAAAGATTCGCGGTGGGCGCACCCAAGGAAAATTGTGCCAGGCACAATTTCTCGGCGACAGGCAGTTTCGCGTAAGCGAAATTGCCGTAAGCACGGCGCTTCGCCGTGCGACGACTACCTAGGTCGCCGCCACTTGCTCCAGTCGAAGGGTTCGATGCCGTGGTCGGTGAGCTGCCAGATGCTCGCGTCGGGCTTGCCGTTCTCGATCTCGAGAAAGCCGAGGGTGCCGAGCTGGGTGTCGAGATTGCGCGGATACGTGGGCGAGCCGGGATTGATGCACAGGACCCCCTCGACGACGTCGATGGATTCCACGTGGGAGTCGCCGTAGATCAGCACGTCCGGGCGTCGCTCGGGAAAATAGCGATCGAACGCCCACTGCAGGGTAAAGTTCGGCGGCACCTCGGGAATCGGAACCGCGTGTGTCATCCCAATCTGAAGCCCGCCCGCCTCGAGCATCCACACCTCACGCACGCGATCGTCCTGCGGCTGGACCATCCGGCCCCCCGAGCCGTCGTCCCCGTTGCCCCGCGCGGCGTAGGTGGGGGCCACCTCGCACAGCTGATCGATCACCTTCAGATCGTGAATGTCGCCCGCATGGAGGATGAAATCCACGCCATCGAAGACGTGGAAGACCTGTGGCCAAAGCTCCTGGCGGGCCTCGGGAATATGGGTATCGGAAATGAGTCCGATCCGGACCTTGCTCATGGATCGCCTATTTATCTGTCTTGTCGTGGTTGGGTGACGCTGGTCGGCGCGCGCAGGCGAAGACCAAGCCGAGACGGGGATGCTATCACCCCGATGAAGGGTGGCAGGTCAGGTTAGAACGAAAAAGCAAAAAAAAGGAGTCGCTCGGGGAGGGGTTGAGCGACTCCTTGGGCTCACGGGTGAGCGCTGGGAAGTCGAGTCAGCTGGAGACCTGAACGATGGGTAGGTGTCCCCAGATGTCCAGGCTCGAGACGCTGCCGCTCGGGCGGGCACGGCACTCTGCTGCGCCTCGATAGCCGCCAACGGCCTTGACGGTGAATCGGTAGTCCTTGTAACGGCCCTGGCTCTTCACGGATTCGAGAGTGAGCAGCGTGTCCTCGGTGCTCATTCCGATTCGCTCGGCAATGGCCCGCTCACAGCTCTCCATGGAGACGGAATGAGGATCTGCGAAGGCACTCATGGCGCCTGTAAATGCCACGATGGCGACAATGCTGATTAGAGATCTCATCCGTTGCTGCTCCGTCTACTGTTACTGCGTGGTGTTACTATAGGTAACAAGGTACGATAGTCCAAGGAACAGGTTCGCAATTTAGTGTTGCGTTCATGCAACAGGGATGCCATGAGCAAGGTCGACTGGGAAGATCTTAAGTTTTTCAAGGCCTTAGCCGATGCCGGCTCGCTTCGTCGGGCGGGTGATGCAATGGGTGTGCACCCCTCCACCGTGACCCGGCGGGTGGAGCATTTCGAGCGGCGTCTAGGGGTGCATCTGTTCAATCGTCACCCCACCGGTCTCACCCTGACCGACGCCGGTCGGGAGCTCCTGGAATCGGCGGATCGGGTCGAGGTGGAAATCCAGGATGTGGAGCGGCGCCTCGCCGGGCGTGACGACAGCCTCGCCGGCGAGATCCGTGTGACGCTCCCGGACGTGGTCGCGAGCGGATTCCTGATGCACGACCTGCGCCGCTTCAATGAACGCTATCCAGCGGTCAGAGTCGACATCATTCCCTCCTACGAGGCCCTGGATATCTCCCGGCGCGAGGCCGACGTGGCGATTCGAGTCACATCCAATCCCCCGGAGCAGTTGGTGGGTCGGCGCATCGCGCGCTCGGCGAGTGCACCTTATGCATCGCTCGATTACATCGCGGGGCTCGACGAGATCGATCTCGCGCGCTGCGATTGGATTGCCTGGGACGATGTCGTCGACATCACACCGTGGGTGGAGAGCCCAGAAGCCAGTCACGTGCGGGCGCGCACGCGCCTTCGCAGCATCTTGCTGCAGCTGGAGGCCGCCCGGGCCGGCATGGGCGTCGCCTTGCTCCCCTGTTCCCTGGGCGATCGCGATCCTCAGCTGCGGCGGTTGGGTGAGCCGTGGCAGAACCCCGATCACGACATCTGGATCCTCACACATCCGGACCTGCGTTCGTCGGCGCGGGTTCGCGCGTTCATGGAACACATGACTGAGGCGTTTCGCCGCAATCAACCGCTGCTCGAAGGCAAGACACTGCCCGCTGCGGCTTGACCGCGCTTCTGAAGAAAAAACTTTCAATGGATAGGGGGCTTCTGCTGGGAGCCACAGTCCCTACCGCGTTTGTTGCCCCTGCTTAGGTGCCGGCAAAGTCCATTCCGCTTCGCGTAATACCCGCTTCAGCATATCGATCCCCCACGCGTCGCCGTTCGACGAGTCCTCGGACATCACGTTCGCCAACTGATTCACGAGCTCGAGCGTGGCGGCGACGTAAAGCCGGGTTCTGAATCCGGGGTGCACGATTTCAGGATTGCCGTAGCCGTGGTAGAACGCTTCGCGCGCGTGGCGATTGAGTTCGAAACTCAGCAGTTCCAGCTTGAAGAAATCCGCGGCCGGATCCCATGCCTCGGACTGGTCGAAGTCGATGATGGCCGCGAGATGACCCGACGGCGTTGCGATCACGTTATCGAGATGGAGATCTCGATGCGTCAATCGCGGCTCGATGTATGGGGCGCAGGTGTGCGCCGCACGGCGAATTTCATCCCAGAGGACTTCGACGCTGTCGGGTTCAAAGCATTCCGTCGCGCGAATGCGCTCCTGGATCTGTGGAATTCGGTAATCGAGATAGGCATCCCAGGTTTCGAACCACGGAGCCGAGCCATCGAGCCTCGAGCTGAAGCCGTGTAGTTCGATGGTGTGCAGACGCTTAACCGCCGCTCCCAGTTCCGCCCAGAATATCCCCAGCGCGTCTGCGGCGAGTTCTGACGGATGGCAACCTTCGACATACTCGAACACACGCAACATACGGCCATCGAGGACCTCGCAGGACTCCGTCGCGTAGAGCAGGCGGGGTACCGGGACGCCCGCCGCTTCGGCGAGCTCGCGCCCGCGTGCGGCGGCTCGCCACTTCTCCACTGGCGTGCCGGCGCGCCCGATCTTGCAGAGCAGGGTCTCACGCTCGGTGCGGAGCTGCCAGTTCTCGTTGCCATAGCCCTTCGACAGGTGTGTGGGAAGTTCGATCTGGGCGTGTCCAAGCGCGCCGCGAACGGCATCGCGAACTGCGTCGGCACCGAACTCTGGGGTGGAACGCTTCATGGCCCAGACATTCTAGGACACGAGGTACAGGCAGGCTTCGCCACTGCCGCAGGATCATCGCGTGAGCTGAACCATTCCTTTACCCTAGGGGGCACACTTGGATCTCTACACGCGGCCGCCGCGCCGTCGGCGCACCACGCAAAACCTCTCGACGACATCGTGTACAGCGAGGGCCGGTAGCAGATAGGGTCAGCAAAAATGGGTCAGACCCAGGTCAGACCCCACTTTTGCCACTGAGGGTCGGTTCCCTACTTCGTCTCGGTAGCCAACGCGAAGGGCCGAAGTTATCCTCGGTTCTCTTCGATCAAGGGGGGCACAGTCATGGGCATCAAGGGTGTTGATCACGTCGTCGTTCGGGTGAAGGACATCGACGAGGGCATCGCGACCTATCGCGACAAGTTCGGAATGGAGCTCGAGCGGACCGCGGAATCCGAAGCGCTCGGCATCAAGCAGGCGTTCTTTCCCCTGAGTGATGGTGGATACATCGAGGTGGTGGCGCCCACCAACGATCAGGGTGCGGTCGGCCGTGCGGTGGAGAGCCGCGGTGAAGGCATTCACACCATCGCCATGGCCGTGGACGACATGAAGGCGGCGATCGAGGCCATGCAGGCGAACGACGTGCAGTTGATCGGCGCGGACAATCCGGCAGGTCAGGTGTTCATCCATCCGCGATCGGCGCACGGCGTGCTGGTGCAGCTGGTGGAGAAGAAATAGCTCCGATGCTGCTGAATCGGACGGAACGATTGAACTTGCGTCGCTGATCTAGACGAGCGACGGGGAGCCGATCGTCGGAACCCAATATGGCGCTCAAAGACGACTCTTGGCTCGATGAGTCCGACGTTCTGTCTCTCTTCCCAACGTTGGTGTGGCGCCTTCAGCTGGCGCCGGATCTGTCCGAGCAGATCAACGGCGCGATCGTGGATTCGCTCCGCGTCATGAACCCGGGGTTGACCGAGCTTGCCGCCGGCGAGACATGGCAGTCAGAGCATCAGTTGCACGAGCTCGAAGCGTTTTGCGAATTGCTGTGCTGCATTGAACGTGGCGCCGGCATGGTGCTGAAGTTTCTGAAGGTTGGTCACGATGCAGTTGAGGTAACGGGTTGTTGGGCCAATGTGGGTGCACGAGGCGCGTCACATGCGGTTCACTCCCATCCCAACAATTTCCTGAGCGGTGTGTACTACGTTCAGACATCGCCCGGCGCCGATACGATCAATTTTCATGATCCTCGCCCGCAGGCGAGCGTTCTGAGAGCGCCGGTGACGGAGCTCACCGGTCAGAACATGGACCAGGTGGTGGTGAACGTGGCGAGCGGAACGCTTCTGATATTTCCGTCCTATCTGCCGCATTCTGTGTCACCAAGCGCAAGCGACGGGCAAAGAACAAGCATCAGCTTCAACATCATGTTCTCCTCGTTTACCGAGAAGCTGAGCAAACCGATGTGGGATGCCCGTGCTCGCAGCAGCGAAGACTGATCGCTGATGAACGACTCGCGAGCAAACTCGAAGACCGATGTGGCGCTTCGCTATCACGAAGCCACCAAGCACAGCGAAGCGAAGATTCGCAACGACACGCACTCTCTCGACTGGGGCAATCAGCCCCAGCCCTTCAAGATCTATCGCAATGCCGAGTCCATAGCCCTGCCGCGCGATCGAGACATTCTGCTCGCGCCGACGCCGCCGGCCCTCGAAGCCATCGCGCCCGCCTTGGGCAACCAGGGTGGCCGCGCGCGTATTCCGGATCTGGCAACCCTTGCGCGCGTGCTCTTTCTCGCAGCGGGAGTCATTCAGCGAAAGCGCCGCCCCAGGGGTGATGTCTATTTTCGTGCCTATCCGAATACGGGGGCTCTCTATCATGTCGACCTCTACGTCGTGACGGGTGACTTGGCGGACCTGCCGGCAGGGGTCTATCACTTCGGGCCCAACGACTTTGCGCTGAACAGATTGCGTGAGGGGGACTACCGTTCGTTGCTCGGAGAGGCGAGCGGCGATCACGCGCGTATCGCACAGGCTCCGCTTACGCTGGTGTCTGCGTCGACCTATTGGCGAAACGCGTGGAAATACCAGGCGCGCACGTATCGACACTGCTTCTGGGATGCTGGCACGCTTCACGCAAACCTACTCGCCATCGCAGATGCCGAGTCCCTCGATCCGACCGTCGTGCTGGGCTTTGCCGACGAGGGTGTGGAGGCGCTCCTGGGACTCGAGCGGGAGCGGGAGGGCGCGCTGACATTGGTGCCGCTGGGAAATTGTGACACTTCGCTTCCCCCGGCGTCGGCGGTGACGACGCTGACCCTCGAGACGCAGCCACTGTCGCGCTCGGAAGTGGACTATCCGCTCATTCGCGAGATCCATGCAGCGTCTTCGCTCGAGAGCGGCGCCGCGGCGTCGGCCTGGCGGGGTTTCGCGAGCTCGCACGTGAAGATCGCGGCCGCCAATGCGCAGGCACTCCCCGTTGAGGCGCTCCCCCTCAAGGCGCTCACTCCCCTCGATGATGCTGCGCTTCCGCAGCGCTCGCTTACCGACGTCATTAGCAAACGCGGATCGACGCGCGTATTCGATCGGACGCGCGCGATCTCGTTCCAAGCGCTTTCGACAGTGCTCGACCGCGCTACACGAGGCGTGAGCGCGGACGTGCCGGACCCTCCGGGGACGATGCTCGATTTGTATCTGATCGTGCACGCCGTCGAAGGCCTCGCCCCGGGTGCCTACCATTACCGGCGCGATCAGCACTCCGTCGAGTTGCTGCAGGAGGGGAATTTTCGTGCGATAGCCGGTCGCCTGGACCTGGGTCAGGCGCTCGCTGCGGATGCGGCTGTGAATATCTACTCGCTGTGTTCCTTGGACGCAGTGCTCGAGCGGTTCGGCAATCGCGGTTATCGCGCCGTGCAGCTCGAGGGAGGCATCACGGCGGGCCGAATGTACCTCGCTTCATACGCCCAGGGCTTCGGGGCTACGGGGCTCACTTTCTTCGACGACGACGTCATCGAATTCTTCTCGCCACACGCAGCGGGTAAGGCCGTCATGTTTCTGGTGGCCCTCGGATATCCCGATCGTGTGGCGTTAGGGCTCGAGCGCTGACTGTTCTTCAGACTCCAGAGACCCCTGAGCGGACACATCAGCGTTCAAACGGAGGATTGATTCATGAAACGCCTGCACCGATCGGATCTCTACGGCTGGTCCGTCTTTGACGAGGGGCTCAACATCGATTTCCACAGCGTTCTGTGGGTGCGCCCGGAGGGAAACGTGGTCATCGACCCGCTGCCCCTGAGCGATCACGACAAGATCCACCTTGAAAGCCTCGGTTCCGTGGCCACTATCGTCATCACGAATTCTGATCACACCCGGGGATCGGCGGCCTTGGCCGAAGCCACCGGCGCACGCATCCTCGGGCCCGCGGGCGAACGCGAGGCTCTCGAATGCGATGGGTGGCTCGGCGACGGCGGTGTGGTGGTCCCGGGGCTCGTGACCCTGGCGTTGGAAGGATCCAAGACGCCGGGAGAGCTAGCACTTGTGCTCGAGGACACGACGCTCATTACCGGTGATCTGATCCGTGCCCATGAGGCGGGTAGACTTCGTCTGCTACCGGACCCGAAGCTGTCAGACAAGGCAGGCGCCATTGCTTCGCTCAGGCGCCTCACTGATTTGGAAGGCATCGAAGCCGTGCTTCCGGGTGATGGTTGGCCCGTGTTTCGGGACGGCGCCCAGGCTTTAGCAGAACTCGCTGCTGAACTCGACTGAACTCGGTGTCTCGGGTTAGGCCCGCGCGTTCCTCAGCAATTCGATGGTTTCGGTGTTGTCGTTGTCCTGTGCATGCATGACGGCCGTCTTCCCATCATTGCCCATTGCATCCGGTGCGGCACCCGCTTCGAGCAGGACCTTGACGATGCGGCTGCGACGGACGAGCGCCGCATCAAGCAGCGCTGTGCCACCGAACCTGTCCCTCGCATTCACATCGGCGCCACGTTCGAGTAAAAGCTTCACGATCTCGATGTGTCCCGATAGCGAAGCCAGACACAAAGGCGTGTCGCCCAGATCGTCCCTTGCATCGACGTCAGCGCCGGCCGCGAGGAGCACCTTCACGACGTCGGTGTGGCCGCGTCTGGCGGCCTCTCTCAGAGGTGTTTCGTCAACCGAACCGCGTTGATTGACGTCGTGGCCTTGTCGAAGAAGTTTTCTGATCTTCCGGCTGTTCCCCAACCGGGCCGCACGGTAAAGGGGCCGGTACATGATTTCATGCACGTACGGATGGATGTTCACGAAGTTCAGATAAAGCACGAAGAGCAGGGATGCAACGACAACGATGCCGACCACGAGCACCACGAGTTCGACGAGACTGGGTTGCAGGTGCTGTATGAGTGGGACGGCCAACCCAAGCGCGAACCCCATGATCGCCGTCAGGAACAGCAACTCTCCCGGCTGGTGTCCGGACTCATCTCGAAGTCCCGTTCTCTTGTCCAATTCGATGCTGCCGCTCATTGGACTTACCTTCGAGAAGTCTAGTTCAAGGTCGGTCAGTTCGGCGCAGGGAAGTCGAGCTTCACGACCAGCGTGCGACGCCCTCGCCACAGCAGGAGCGGCACCAGTCGGCGTATTCCTGCAATAGCTCGACTGTGTGCGATGCATCGACAGGCACCTGATCGCCGATCCTCAGGATGATGTCGCCGCCCATGAGCGGCGAGTGCTCCAACGTGCTGCGGGCGAGCAGCACGCCGCATTGCGCGCCGAAGATTCGCCCGAGTGAGGGCGCGATCACCGATACTCGAATATGAAAATGCCCCGGAAGGGGTCCCGGTATTTTCTTCGAACGCGTGTGCTAGAGGCGCGGCGTGATTGCGGCTATTCGTACAAGCGCACACCCATGATCTCGTCTTGGCCCTCGCTCAGTTCCTGAGCCTTGCGAATCATTACGCTCATGAGGCGCTTGTTGCCGAGTCCTTCATACGCGCGTGCAAGGGCGACGTGGAATGTCACGTCACCGGGTTTGTCACGAATCGCACGTCTGAGATAGCTGACGGCATCATCGAGGCGCCCGTCTGCCAGTGCCGCCTCGCCTTTCAGGTAATCATCGTAGGGATTTCGCGCGCGATAGCGCTCTACTCGCTTACGAAATGCCTCTGCTAATTCCGGCCTGGCGGTGCGATCGTAGAAGTGCACGAGGTTGCTCATGGCTGAGAGGTCGTAGCGATTGACCTTGAGTGCCCAGAGGTAGCTTCTTTCCGCATCATCAATCTCGTCGAGCTGCGCCAACGCCACGCCGAGATTCGACCAGACAAAGGACAATTGCGGTTCCAGTGTGAGCGCGCGGTTGAAGTGTCGAATCGCCTGGTCGAACTCGCGGCGCGAAAGTGATTCGGCCCCCAGGTTGTTGAAGTACTGTGCACGCGCACGGCGATCCGAAACGACACGCTTCTCGAAGGTGGGAAATCCTGCAATGAGCTGCCCGAAATCCACCTCGTAGGGGTGCCCGGCGACTCGTCCAAAGACGGCGATGTGGCGATTGAGTGTCAGCGCTGCGCCCATCTGCTCCCACGTGTAGGGCACGGCCACCTCTTGGAAGTGCGCCTCGAGACCTGCCTCACGGGCGAGTGCGACGAACGTTTGCGTGAACGTCAGGCAATTTCCCACACGCCGCTCGAAGGCTT
>JAPULC010000427.1 GCA_027295305.1 Gammaproteobacteria bacterium | reverse complement strand
ACCGACCAGTCGTCTTTCTCGCCTCGCAGGTCGAATCGAACATCGAACCGCCCCAAGTCCGGAACCGGCTTGCCGATGAGCGCAGTAAGCTGCTCCGTGGAGGCTGCAGCCACATGCCCTTCGAGGATCACGCCGGCGGGCGATTTTCCGGCACTGGCGATGAGGCTCTCCAAGTCGGCGATCTTGCCGTCGAGCTCCACTCGCACGGTGTCGGCTCGGCCGGATTCGAATTTCAGTGCCTCGACCCGAAGCTTGGCGGTTTTCTTTTCGATACGCGCTTGCAGCGACCAGGGACCCGGGTCGATGGGCAACGAGCCGATGATGTGCGCCACCGACTCGGCGTTTCGCCCCTTCGCATGGAACTCGAGATCCACGTCCCGCAAGCTTTGCTTCGAGGTGATTTCCGCGATGGCGAGTCGACCCTTGGTCGTCAGGCTCAATGGTCGTTTTCCGGTAGTACGAGCATCCAGCTTCGTCACCTCGATGGTATCGTCCTTGCGGCGCAGTCGTGCCTTTGCGGAAATCGGTCCCAGATCCGGCAGGTCCTCGCCAAGGAAGGTTGACAACGACTTCAAGTCGGCCGTCGCGAGGTCGAGGATCACGTCGACGTCCGCCGGGATCCACGCATCTGCGGGCGGCTCGCCTTGCGCTCGCATCGCTTCGAGCTGGTTGACCGCGTAAGCGACCTTGCCTCGCATCGTGCCGCGTAGGGGCCGAGTCTTGTCGAGCACAATGTCCACGTTATTGAACGCCAGGGATTCGGCCGAGCCGTCGATGCGCGCCTTCGCACGCACTGCCCCGGATTCCAGCACTCCCTCCGGTAGCCAAGCCTTTAAATCAGCAACGGCTGCCGATAATTTAACATCGAGATGAACCTCCTCGAGTGGCCATGCGGGTTCGGGCTTGGCAACACCCGAGCTTTGCTTCGAGGTAATGCCCCTGATGGTCAGTTGACCGGTGGTCGCCAGGCTCAAGGAGCCTTTTCCGGTGGTATGGGCATCGAGCTGCGTCACCTCGATGGCATCGCCGTTGCGGCGTAGTCGCGCCTTTGCCGAAACGGGCCCCAGATCTGGCAGGTCTTCGCCAAGGAAGGTCGACAACGACTTCAAGTCGGCCGTCGCGATGTCGAGGGTCACGTCAGCCGTCGCCGGAATCCACACATCAGCCGGCGGCTGGCCGCGTGCCAGGATCGCTTCGAGCTGGGCGACCGTGTATGCGAGCTCCCCCTGCATCGTGCCGCGTACCGGCTTTGTCTCATCGAGCGCGATGTCCACATTGTTGAGGACCAGGGATTCGGCCGAGCCGGCGATGTGCGCCTTCACGCGCACTGCCCCGGTTTTCGGCACCGCCTCCGGTAGCCAAGCCTTGAAATCAGCAACATCACCCGATAAGTGCAGATCAAGATCAGCCGCTTCGAGCGGCCAATCGGGATTGCGATCGGAAAGATGAAACTTTCCGCTCGCGCCAACCGACAGGTTGCTCGCGCCCGACATCTCCACCTCGAGATCTTCAATGCGATAGTCGTCGGCGTCGCCTCGAACGCCTGCCCGTAACCGAACGGTTCGAGCCTCCGGTATCGCGTCTCGAGTCAGATAGCGCGTGACAGTGGCATCCTGACTGGCGGCTTCGACCTGCAAATCAAACCCCTCCTGGGCCTGAAGATTCGCCACCTTTCCGCCGATGGTCAGACGAAGCCGATCCCCATCGTCGACGCTCAGCTTGAGATTCGACAACGCCAGCGCATGCAAGTCTCCGCTGATGCGGGCGTTTGCGTCGACGGCACCGCCGAATGGAGCGTGCGGGAGAAATACGTCACGCAAGGGTGACACATCCGATGTGGTGGCCCGGACGTCGAGCTGCGCACCGCCTCCGCGCAGTGGCTCGTCCAGCGTGCCGGAAACGCGGACGTCCAGATCCCAGCTCGGCGCCCGAAGGGTCGCATTCACCGGGAAAGGCGCCGTCGGGCGCAAAAATTGCTCGACGCTGCCGAAAGCAGCCGTGAGCTCCAGTCCATCGCCATTCAGGCTAGCGGTGCCGTTTACCTCCAAATCCCCGTTCTCACCGGCACCGGCCTTTAGATGGGAGACATTCAACTCGTGGCGCCTGGTGTCGGGCTCGAGCTGGAAGTGCACGTTGACACGCTCCAGGGCCAACTCCGCTATGAAAGGGATTCGAATCCCGATCGTGGGTTGCGCGGTGGCCGTCGAGGCGGGAAGGGGTGGGATGTCGACGTCGGCATCGGCGATCATCAACTGCTCGATGTAGATCACCCCCCGCAGGAGGGGCCAGGTACGGATCGCGAGGCGCAGCGCGCCGAATCGTGATCGGGCGCCCTCCAGCACTTCGCCTTTGAACGCAAGTCTTACGTCTTCGACCTCGAGCGTGAGGGGAAAGACGTGGGTGACGTCGAATCGACCCTCGAAACCCACTTCGAGGCCAGGCACCTGCTGTACCAGGCGCAAAGTCATCCAGCGGAAAATGGCATCATGAAATACCACCGCCAGGACGCTCACTACCAGCGCGCCCGCCAACGCGTACGTCAAGCTCCTCGTGAGGCGGCTCATGGCGGCCATGGGCTAGCGAGATCTCCTTTCGAGGCGGGGCCGATCGGAACGAGTATCCGACAGGCTGCGCCTGTTGACCAGGGACAGGCCTCCTGTTCCGGGGTGAATGGTTTGCGGCACCGCTTCCATGGCGCCGCCGCCAAATTATGCCCGGAATCTGTGCTACTTGTGACTACTATTTTCCTTCGAGAAACAGATCGCTCAGGCCGCCGATCTTGTCGTTCTTCGTGGCCGCAGTGACAACGGTGAAGCGCGTCGTCTCTTGACGTTTCCTGTTGACGTCGAGACCGACGCAGGAGTGAATGAGTCGGTTGCGACTGGTTGCAGGAATCGTCTAGCACGTCCGGGTGCCAATCTCAACGTCACTGCCCGCGAGCGCGGGGATTGTCGCCAGCGAGAGTAAGCCAGCGCTGAGCGTGCCGGCCAAAGCTGTCGTCAAATCCATTAATTGTTTCAAATTGGACCCAAACGCTCGCGGTCCTCGTGAGTATTCTTGTCGCCTGAGACGTCCTTTTCTTGTCATTTCGCGCCACCCAGCCGCAAAATTGCGTACGCGCAGATTGACTGGCTGGCCGGGGGCAGCTGGCACCAAGTCCGCGTCTGTCGCCTGATCGACCGGAGCCGGAGGGCACTCTGTTCAGTGAACCGGTATGATAATGGAATCCGGGGTCCGACTGCGCCTGTTTTCATTGGCTGCTCTCGACGTGGGTGGAATGAATCCGGCGCAGGCCATTCCTTAACCGATTACCGAAACGGGGCTGACGATGAGAAACCATCACCTGGCCATTCTCGCGGGTATTGTTGTAGTGGCGCTGCTCCTGGCGGG
>JAPULC010000426.1 GCA_027295305.1 Gammaproteobacteria bacterium | reverse complement strand
GGCTCAACTGGCAGCCACGCTGCGACGGCCTGCGTTATTGACGGTCAGTCCTTCCGACGCGTGACCTTCTGCACGAGCCCCATCACGTCGTCCACGAGGATCTCGTACTCCGGGAGAAACCCCTCCCAGCGCTTCTGACGGGCCGCGTCTGACGGAAGCTTCAAGGGCTTCGGTCGAGTAGCCAGAATGCTGGCTTCGTCCACGTCGTTGACCAATTCCTCCGGCAGGAACTGCTCCGCGTACTCACGGTAAACACCTGAGCGCACAAAGAGATCCAGAAGATCCGGGTCCAGATGATTGTCGCGTTTCATATCGCCCATGATCTCCATCGTCTGCGATAGCGTCTTGCCCTCCTTGTACGGGCGATCGCCGGCCGTCAGCGCTTCGAAAACATCGGCGATGCACATGATTCGCGCAGGAATGGACATGTCACCGGCATACAGTCCCTTTGGATAACCTCCGCCATCCATCTTTTCATGATGACCTCCCGCATATTCGGGGACCCGCTTCAGATCCCGCGGAAACGGCAGCGCCTCGAGCATCTTGATGGTCTGCACCATGTGGCCATTGATAATGAGGCGTTCCTTCGCGGTGAGGGTGCCGCGCTGAACCGTGAGATTTTCCACCTCTTCGTCTGTGAGGAGCGGCCGCTTCTCGTTGCCGAACCCGAGAGTACGTGCACCGATCTCGCGAATACGCACAACGTCCTTCTTGGCGAGGGACTCTCCCCCGGTGTTGGACATCTCGAGAAACCGAAGGTCGTCGCCGATCTGCTCGAGCGCTTGCTTGAGATCGCGATCGCCCCTGGTGCCCCCCGCCTCGAGATGCCTGACCATGGTCTCGCTCTTCAGGACCTCGAATCGAGCCTGCACCACGTCGATCCGATCGCATAGCGTGTGTAGCTTGGTGGCTTTGTCCATGACATGAACGGGCGTGGTCACCTTGCCGCAATCGTGCAACCAGGCTGCGATGCGAAGCTCGTACCACTCCTCATGGGTGAGATCGAACGACGCGAACGCGCCCTCATCCTTACAGGCGGCTTCAGTCAGCATCTCCGTGAGGACCGGCACCCGTTCGCAATGTCCGCCGGTATAAGGAGACTTGGCGTCGATGGCGCCGGCGATCAGCTGAATGAAGCTCTCGAGCAGCGTACGCTGTGCTTCGAGAAGCAATTGGTTGTCGAGCGCGATGGCGGCCTGTGCGGTGAGCGCCTCGACGATACGCTGATGCTCCTGTTCGAACGCCACCACCTCGCCGGTTTCGGTGTCGAGCGCATTGATGAGCTGAAGCACCCCAATGACATCGTCGGCGTTGTTCAGAAGTGGAATCGTGAGAAAGGATTTCGACCGATAGCCATTGGCTTCGTCGTAGCGCTTGGTGCCCGAAAAGTCGAAATCCGCCGCGGTATAGGCGTCTTCGATGTTGACAGATGCCTTCTCGGCCGCCGCATAGGTCGCGACGTTCTTGCGGTTGGGTTCCCCGGTTTCCGGATCGTAGATGGGGATCGGAGGCTGCACGACGGGCCGCCCTGTGGTTCCGCCCAACGCGGTGCCCATGGTGTCGTTCAGCATGATGGCGAATTCGAGATGGGTGTTGTCTTCCGTGACCAGATAGATGGTCCCGGCGTCGGCATGACACAGCGTCTTCGCTTCCATCAGGATGCGCTCGATCAGCCGGTTGTGATTGCGCTCGGCAGTGAGCGCTATGCCGATGCGGTAGAGGAGCTCGAGGCCCTCCACCCGCTCCTCCAACGCCAGATCACCGGTGGCGCTGCCACCGCTCTCGCTCACGCGTTCGTCCATGGCACCCGCGGCCCTCGAGATCTTGGACCGACCGAAAATAGCTCGACCTTCCATCCGACACAACCCACATCGTGTCGCCGAAGCACCGAGGACGCGTCGACCATGGGACACGTTTCAAGCATCGGACGTATTCGTGAACACGCGGCTCGAATCATTTAGCATCCACGCAGGGCTCCAATCCTTATCTACGATAGCCCATCACCGGTGCACGCGTGATCCAGCCAGCCCCGGGGCGGGGGTCGCGCCCAGCTCATTTCACGAAGGAGAGACAAACCACATGGCCGATCGAAAACCCGCCCTCAGTCTGGCAGCGGTGCCGACACGAAGATTACGCACCCTCGAGCTTGCCAAGGAAATCGAGGCGCGCGGCTTCTCCGGGATCTACTGTCCGAGCATGAACGACGGCCTCGCGCTCTGCGAGGCGTTGGCATTTGTGACGAACGAGGTGCGCTTCGGTACGAGCATTGCTCCGATTTACACGCGCCACGTCAACGACTTCGCCCAAGTCGCGGCATTCATTCACGAGGTATCGAAAGGGCGCTTCGATTTCGGCGTCGGCGTCTCCCACGCCCCTGCCATGTCACGGCTGGGCGTGCAGACCGGAAAGCCCCTCTCGGACATGCGCACCTTCGTCTCGGAGCTGGGTGAAGCCGCCGAGCGCGGAAGGGTGGGCGAGTTGCCGCCGGTGGTGCTCGCGACGTTGCGACATCGCATGATCAAGCTTTCCGAGGAGATCGGCGGGGGCATGGTGTTCGCAAACGGAGCACGCTCGCACATGGCGGACTCGCTCTCCGTGCTTTCGTCCGAGGCGCGCGAGGGAAGCGACTTTTTCATCGGCAACATGATTCCCACCTGCATCTCGGACGATGAGGACGCCGCAAAGGAGCGCAACAGACGAACTCTCGCAAGCTATGCGATGCTGCCGAACTACAACAACTACTGGAAGGAAGCCGGCTACGTGGAGGAGATGGACGCGGTGGCCAAGGCCGCAAGGGAGGGTCGCGTGAAGGATGTGCCCAAATACCTGACGGACAGGTGGCTCGCCGACACGACCCTCTTCGGCTCGGCCAGCAAGGTGCGCGAGGGCATCGAGGCCTGGTTCGATGCGGGCATCAAAACCCCCATCATCGTCCCATCGTCTGCATCGGGCGGGCAGATGCAGGCATTCGAAGAGTTCTTTGGGATCTGGTAGCGGCCAACCAGGGTCGATCACCGAGGCCGCGTCTCGGCGCTGATCCGTCGCCGAATATCCGGTCTATGCTTCTCATTGCAGTCCGCCTGAAACGTGGTTTGGCGTGAGCGAAGCACCGTCCGAGAATCTCCCCCAGCAACCGAAGACCGAGATTCTGCGGAGGATTCCGGATCGCGTGCGCATGCTGGTGGCGCTCATCCTGATCGGCTTTCTCTCCCTCCTGCATGCCGCCGAGCTGCCGATTGGAATCTTTCTTCCTCTCATCGCCGCCGCGGTGCTTGCCGCGCTTTTTTATCCCGAATGGTCCACGCGGAACCCCCCAGAGCACCGCGACGACTCGTTCGATGCGGTGACCTTGGGACTCGGTTCGCTGACGCAGGTGCTGCCCGGCGCAAGCTTCCATCTGCCCGTAAGCGAGCCGACGCACCAATCCTTCTTGAGTGAAGGCGCAGCGGACATCTACGACATGGCGCCGCACGAGTTCCACTGCCTTGCCGATCTCGACCGCCCCATCAGCGTGATCGATCGTGCCACCACGGAGGCTCTCAGGAACGAATCTATCGCACATGGCGAGGCGTGGGAGTTGGTGTATCGAGTCATGTGCGGCGACGAGACGCGTTGGGTGTGGGAGTGTGGCAGACCCTATCGCTCGACGGATGGCATCGATTATGCGGTCGGCATCCTTCTGGATGTGACGGCCTGGCATCGGGTGGAGCAGCGCTTCGAGACACTTCTCACCGCCATCGAGCACATCGCCCACGAGATCTACGTCGTGGACACGGAGACGCTGGAATTTCTGTACGTCAATCGGGCCACCCTCGGCAATCTGCAGTACAGCGCCGACGAGATCCGGGACCTGACTCCGGTGGACATCGGTCGCTTCAGCGAAGCGGAGCTCGAAAGCGAGCTCGCACCGTTGCTCGACGGATCCGTCTCAGAGATGCGCCTGGAAGATACACTGACGCGCAAAGACGGCAGCATCTATCCCATCGCGCTCACGATCTCCGTCGTGCCATTCGACGGCCGCGAGGCTTTCCTCGCCATCGGCGCGGACATCAGCGACCAGCTGGCCCAGCAGGAGAAATTACGGCGAAGCGAGGAACGCTACGAGCTGGCAGTGCTCGGCGCTCACGACGGCGTCTGGCAATGGGACGCCGAGGCGGACGACTTCAGCATCTCGCTGCAAGGTGAGCGACCTCCTTGGTACGAATCCGAGAGCGAGTCGCCGACCTTCGAGACGTTCATGGCCCGCGTTCATCCTGACGATCAACGCAAGATGCAGAATGCGCTGACCACCTACCAGGAGCATCGCGACGAGTTCAGCGTGGAGTTCCGCTTTCGCGCGCAGGGTGACGACTACCGGTGGATTCACACTCGTGGGCAGGCGGTGTGGGACGAGAGCGGACAACCCATCCGGATGGCAGGTTGCTTCTCCGACGTTACTTCGCGTAAAGAAAGCGAAGCACTCCTGCAGGACACCGTCAGCCGGCTCGGCGCGGTGCTGTGGAACGTCGCGGACGGCATCATCACCTTCGACGACAGGGGCGCAATCCGCTCGTTCAATCCCGCGGCAGAACGCATCTTCGAATGGATCGAGCACGAGGTCGTGGGGTCGCCTATCAGCGACCTCATCCCCATCCCCGAGGAAGACCACGGTCACGACTGGATTGCGGTGTGGGGCAGCGAGAACGAGGGTTGCCGGCGCGGCGGCGCGCGTTTTCCTCTCGAGCTCGCCGTGAGCACCATGAACGTATCCGGCGAGCGAATGTACACCGCCGTCATGCGTGATATCTCAGAGCGCAAGAAGGTGGAGCAGGCTCTGGTCGAAGCAAAGGACAAGGCCGAAGCGGCAGCGCGAACCAAGACGGAATTCCTCGCCACGATGAGTCACGAGATCCGCACACCGATGAACGGGGTGCTCGGCATGACGCAGCTCCTGATCGATATGCAACTCGACCACGAGCAGCGCGACATTGCCGAGATGATTTACTCGTCGGGCGAATCGCTGCTGTCGATCATCAACGACGTGCTCGACTTCTCGAAGATCGAGGCCGGCAAGCTGACCCTGGAGGCGATTCCGTTCGACCTTCGCACCACCATCGGCGATGTCACCGGGCTGATGTCGAGCAAAGCATTGGAGAAAGGACTCGAGCTTCTCGTCGACTATCCCTCGGATGTTCCCTATCGATTGATTGGCGACATGGGGCGAATTCGTCAGGTGCTCGTCAATCTCGTCGGCAATGCAGTGAAGTTCACCGATGAGGGACACGTGGTCACCCGCGTTGCGTTAAAGGCGCTCGAGCGTGATCGGGCTCGGCTTCAAATCGTGGTCGAGGATACCGGTGTGGGGATCGAACCGGCGGAGCAGGAGCGCATGTTCGATGCTTTTACCCAAGCCGACGCTTCCACCACACGGCGCTATGGCGGCACCGGTCTCGGGCTCGCCATCTGTCGACAGCTGAGCACACTGATGGGGGGTGAGATCGGCGTCGAGAGCAATCGAGGCGAAGGCTCGAGATTCTGGTTCACCATCGAGCTGCCACTCGACCAGGACCAGCCCGCCGAAGAGGCACCCGACCGGCTGCGTGGCCTGCACGCACTCGTGGTAGACGACAATCCCATGGGGCGGCGCATCTTCCACCACATGTTGCGCGAGCTCGAGATGACGGTGGTCAGCGCGGAGAACGGCGAGGCGGCCCTCGAGGCACTCCGCAAGGGGATCGACGAGAAGCGCCCGTTCGACGTCGCACTGCTCGACTACCACATGCCCGAAATGGACGGCGAGTCGTTGGTCACCAAGATCCGCCAGCTTCAGAACCTCGCCGAGCTGCGCCTCGTCATGCTGACCTCATCGGGTCAGATCGGCGAACGTGAACGTCTGTTCGCCCTCGGCATCGACGGCTATCTCGTGAAACCGGTGCTGTTCCAGAGCCTCACTCGGGAGTTGCTGCGGATCTATGGCTCGCCGGGTGCGATTCGACCCCCCAAGCCACCCGTCGCGCAGCTCGATGGGCTCCGCGTCCTTCTCGCCGAAGACAACATCGTCAATCAGAAGGTAGCGGTGAAGATGCTCGAGGCCTTGGGCTGCACCGTGGACGTGGCCAACGACGGCATCGAGGCGCTCGAGATGTGGGAAAGCTCGCGCTACGAGCTCGTATTCATGGACGTTCACATGCCAGGCATGGACGGCATGGAGACCACGGGGCGGATGCGCGAGATCGAGTCGGGTTGCGGACGCCGGAGAACGCCCATCATCGCCATGACCGCCAATGCAATGGAAGGCGATGCCGAACGTTGCTTTGCGGCCGGCATGGACGACTACGCGGCGAAGCCGGTGAAAAAAGAAATCCTGCGCTCCATCCTCACGAAGTGGAAGGAGCGCCTCGCAGAAGAGAGCTAGTCTCTGTCCAGAATGCGTGCATTCTGGACGGGGACTAGCGGTCCGGGGCATGCATGCCCCGGCAAAGCCCGCTTTTCGCGAAGCTTTTTGCGGAAGAACGCGCAGCGAAAAGCAAGGGCTTTGGGAGCGGAGGCGAACTTGCTTCGCCGCAGCGTCAAAGGAAATCGCAGGGAAGGCAATTTCCGGATATCAAGAAGGCTGGTATCGCAGTAACGTCACGTCTTCCGAGACCTTATCGAAGTAGGGCTTCACACGCATGCCGATCTCGATCTCCTCTTCCGCCACGTTCACCAGCGTCGTGGTGATGTGAACTCCCTCGTCGAGCTTCACCACCGCGAGCTTCTGCGGCACCTCGTCGGCAAAATGCGGTGAGGTGGGTTGGCGCGCAAGCGTGAACGTGTAGAGCGTGCCCTCTCCCGATACCTGTTTCCAATCGAGATTCGGCGAGAGGCACTGATTGCAGTGACTGCGTGGATAGAAGACCCAGGCGTCACAGTCGTTGCACCGCTGAATACGCACTCGCTCCTCGTTCAACGCATCCCAGAATGGCTGCGTGGTAGGCGTAGGCCTAGGAATAGGCTTTTCGAACTCCACGTCAACCTCCCTGCAGGATGAGCGCCGACTGCTCGCTCATCACGCCACCGGTGCCGGAGACGTAAACCGCATCGCAACTGCCGAGTTGTCGCTCGCCGGCACGGCCCATGGTTTGACGCGCGGCTTCCACCACCTGCGTCATGCCTCCCGCGATCCCCGCCTGGCCGCCACTGAGCTGACCGCCGCCGGTATTGCAAGGGAAGTCTCCCTTGAACGTGAGATCGTGATCACGAACGAACTGCTGTCCCTCGCCCTTCGCACAGAAACCCGCATCTTCAATAGTGAGCAGCACGGTGATCGTGTAGCAGTCATAGATCTGTACAGCGTCGATCGCGCTCGGCGCAAGCCCCGCCATCTCAAAAGCCTGCTTCGACGCCGGACCGACCGGGGTGTACACCATGTCCTCGGCATACGTCGGGGTCTTGATGGCGAGATGCTCGCCGAATCCGGTCACGAAAGCCGGCCGATGTCTGCATTGGCTGGCTCTTTCCCTGCTCGCCACCACCACCGCACCGCCACCGCTGCACGGCATGACGATTTCCAGCATGTGCAGTGGATCGGCAATCACCTTGCTCGCGAGCACGTCCTCGATCGTGATGGGCTTGCCGTAGAACACCGCGTTGGGATTGGCGCAGGCGTTCACGCGTTGGTCCACAGCGATCTTGGCCATTGCCTCCTCGTCGTAGCCGAACTGGGCGCGATAACGCTGGGCGATCATTGCGTAACCGCTGTTCTGCGCGAGATTCCCGTACGGAATATCGAACTCCGCCTGGGGCGAACCCCAGTTGTTGCTCGACGACCCGAAGAGTGCCCGCGGATTCATCTGAGGCGGATTTGGATTGCTCGGGATCGGCAGCGAAGGTAGCGCACACACCACCACCTCACATATGCCGAGTTCGATCGCTGCCGCCGCGCGCCAGATCATGCCCACGGCTATCGCACCGCCGAGATCGATGCGCTCGGCGAAGTTTACCGGCTGGCCCAGATATTCCACGATGGTGGCCGGTGTGAACATGCCGGCCTCGCGAATGTCTGAGCACACGATGCCGTCCATATCCCGAATCGATAGCCCTGCATCGTTCAACGCCTGGTGAGCCAGATCGGCCCACTGCTCGATAGTGAATCTGCGCGGCCCATGGTACCTGCGCTCGCACTTGTACTCCGCAAATCCGACGATCGCGGCGTCACCCTTGAGTCCCATCTCGCTTCCTCTCGTATACGAACCGCGTCGCGGTGCCGGCGCTCGATGATAATCTCGAAGCTCCCAGCTTCAAAGGAAGCACGTGAAACGCGAAGAACTGCTGATCGTGATCGCGCAGCGCATCGCCCAGATCCACGTTGCCCATCCACTGCGCGTCGCCATCGAC
>JAPULC010000425.1 GCA_027295305.1 Gammaproteobacteria bacterium | reverse complement strand
AGCCAGTTGTTCTCGTCCACGAACGTCCCTTGCATGTCCGGGAAGGCGGCGCCTGTTGCGGGATTAATGCCGGCGCGGGGTTGGGCGCATAGCGCGTCGAAGTTCGAAGCGGGCTCGAATACGCCAGGTGTAAATTGATTGACGGGCGGCGCCGGAGTGGGTGTAACCGCACTCGATGACGACCCGCCACCACCGCCGCAACCCGCCACGCTCGCCATCAACGTCAGCCCGAGGGTGAGGATGTGGGCACGGCCCGATTGCTGATCGTCAGACATCTTCGATCTCGCGGGATGGTTCGATGAGATGTTGCCAGAACGAGATCTTGCCAGAACGTCGTGGGAAGGTCATCGGGCGTGCCGAAGATCCAGCCTGGTCGCGCTTTGACATGCTCCTATCCCATGGTTAGGTTCGATGGTCCAGTGCGATCATCTCCGGGGGCGGTCATGGCAGAGCAGATCACTACGCTCGACGAGTTCGAGGCGGAATTCAAGAAGGGGATAGGCACCACCTTGCGCACGCGACCCCCCCGCGAGGCCAGCCTGGACAACATTCGGCGCTTCGGCGATGGCGTGGGGGACTACAACCCGCTATGGCGCGACGAGGCGTATGCTGCCAAGAGCCGATTCGGCATGATCACTGCGCCGCCCATCTTCATTTATGGCGCGAGTCTCGGCATCGCGGCCGCGATCAATGGGGACATCGATCCGCGCCGGCTCTCCTCCGCCAACTTTCCGATGAACTACGCGGGAGGCGAGATCGAGTTCCGCCGGCCGATCTGGCTGGGGGACAGGATCTCGACCGTGGAGGAAGTGGGGCCCGTGATTCGCAAGGAAAGCAGCCGCATCGGCCCGTTCTGTATCTGCAGCGGGATCATCTCCTATTACAACCAGCGCAAGGAGCTGGTCGCTACCAAGAATACGTTGATGGCTCGCTATCACAACCTGGGAAGCGATCGGCAGATGGAATACGACCGCGAAACGAAAACGCGCGCAGTCAGTGACTCCCCCGACCCGCTGGTGTGGGAAAGACAGCGACGCGGCGCGGACACACCGTACTGGGAAGACGTCGCCGAAGGTGACGAGATACCCATGCTCGAGAAAGGCGTGTACACGGTCACCGAGCTGTTTCTCTTTACTCATGGGGTCGTTGGTACTGGCCGCAGCACGCGCGGCGCGCTGGAGGCCGAAGATTCCAAGGACCTCGGGGGTGGTGGACGCTTCGACGCGGAGCACGCGAGGAAACGCCGCAACATGCCCGGACAGTTCGACTGGGGGCCGCAACGCGTCTGCTGGCTGAGCCAGATCGTCACCGATTGGATGGGCGACGACGGCACCCTGAAGAAGATGGTCAGCCAGGTGCGTCACCCGAACGTCGTTGGCGATGTCAACACCGTCTATGGCAACGTGGCGAAGAAGTACATCCAAGGCGATGAGCATCTCGTCGAACTGGACGTTCGCAACCAAAACCAATCGGGGCTACCGACCGCAATGAGTCGTGTGACCGTTGCGCTTCCGTCGAGAGGATGAGACTGAGCGCGGCAGCTTCCTGGGATTAGAGAATCCGCTTTTATTGTTCCAGGCACGATTACGGCGTTTTTGTGCCTGGCACGATTACTGCGATGTGGCGCAAAACGCCGGGCACAGGGCCCAGCGTTTCTCGTCGCACGATCGGACTGGGAATTGAGCCGCCCCCACAGCCTGCTCAGCGACGAACGCCTCTCCTCACTCGATGATCAGCGGAACATCGGCTCCGAGCGGCGCGCCTGATTCCGGATCGAGCGCGTCGGCAGTCAGCGCCTTCCAGTCGGCGCCTTCGGGTAGCAGAAAGGCCCCGGTGCGCACGCGCCCGATCTCCGGGTCGCTCACGTTTGCCGGCAGCTCGCCGGTGTCTCTGAATTTCTTTGCGGCGCTGAGCAATTGCTGGCGCACGGCGATGATCATCACATCGGTCGTGCCGAGATGTTCCTTGGTGCGATCGTAGAGCGGCTCGCCTTGGGCATTCGTCATGAGCTCTGTCATGGCGCGGTCCTGCAGGTTCAGGACGAAGGGGATGCCGCAATTCATGATGTCCCGCTGCACCTCGAGGTCACGCATGTAGTCGTTGCGCTTGTTGGCCTTGGTGAGGAAATAGCTTCGCGGCTCGTTGGTCCGCTCGATGTAGCCACCCACCTCGTCGAACATGTGCAGCATGCGCTCGTTCACTTCGTCGGGCATCGGTGCGCCCGGCGACATCGACTGATGGATGAGCATGCCGTAGTGATCGTCGAGCGGCACGAAGGAGCGAAACGACAACACCTGACCGCCGGTCGTGATCATGGTGTGAAAGGGAAAGATGAACTGATTGACGCGATGCCATTCCTGGCCGTCTTCCATCATCCGCCGTGCCGAGTAATAGGCGCCGTAGTCGGTCTTCGCGACGTCCAACTTCGGCGGGTTCGGGTCCGGACTGTAGAACCCGTTGATGCCCTTGGGCGGAGGCGGACCATCCTTGTGCAATCGCTTGTGAACCCAATCCAGATGCGCGGAGTCGAGATCGCCCTCCATGTTCTGCATCCAGTTCGACTCTTCCATCATCACGTTGGGCTCGCTGACGTGCTCGGGAGGCAAAGTGTTGAGCTCGTAGTTCGGAAACGGCGGCGCTTCCTCACGCGAGCCCATGTAGATCCACACCATCTTGTTGACGTCGCGGCACGGATAGGCCCGCGCCTTCACCTTGCGCGCAAACGTGCTGTCTGCCGGCTCTGAAGGCATGTCGACGCAGTTGCCGTGGATGTCGAATTTCCACCCGTGGTAGATACAGCGCAAACCGCACTCCTCGTTGCGTCCGAAGTACAGGCTCGCACCGCGATGAGGACACGACTCTTCGAGCGCCCCCATGCGACCCTCGCTGTCGCGGAACATGACCAGGTTTTCGCCGAGCAGGCGCATGCGCATGGGCGGGCCGTCCGGCTCCGGAAACTCCCTGCTGGGAAGCGCCGGAAACCAATACTCCCGGAACAGGTTGCCCATCGGTGTGCCGGGACCCACGCGGCACAGAAGCTCGTTGTCTTCATGCGAAAGCATTTGATGTTCCCTCGATCCGAGATGTTGTCTCCCGAGGTTCAGAATATTGGCTGCGATTGCCGAAAACAATCACCGCTAGTTCTTGCCCCGGCAGCTAGCACTCGGCCACGATCAAGGGCACGAGAAGCTCCGCGGTGCTCGTGCCGCCGTGGCTTCCGACGTGGTCGATGGCCTCCTCGCCGAGCAGTCGGTCACGCAGGGTGCAGCAGCCGTTCATCATCATGACGTAGTCGCCGATTCGATCGGCAAGGCGTGGATGCGCCTCGCCGCATCCGAAATATCCCTTCTCGAGCACATCGACGCTTCGGTGGAGACTGACGGCATCCCCCAACCCGCGCGCTACCGCATCCTCGAACCGGCGCTCCATGCCTGCGCGGACGTAGGCGTAGGCAACGCGGCTCTCGCCGCACAGAGGCAAAGTCAGGCAGCGGCGGATGTCGGGATGGTCCTCGAGTTGAAAGCGTTCCTTGGGACCCGGGTCCACCTGTCCGTGGTCCGCCGTGGTTATGACCAGGGTGTCCGAGCCCTGAATCGAATGCAGAAAACGTGAGAAATTGAGATCGATGTCGTGGAAATGCCTTTGCGCTGCGGCACTGCCCATGCCGTGGGCGTGGCCGACGCTGTCGAGACCGGGCCAGTACGCATAGATGTACTTTTTCTGATCGGTGGACCTGATCGCGTCTTCGACGGTGGAGAAGAGTTGCGGCAGCGAGTCAAACGGTTTGATTGAGGCGCGTCCGGCGTAGGCGAGATTGAACGGTGAGTGTGCGATCTGCCGTGGAACCACAGTGTAGGTTGTGACCGGCAGGCGGTCGAAGATGGGTTCAGGTTGAAGCAGCGAAGCCACGTCGATGCCCGCGTCAGTCAACGTGGCGCCGCCGTATCGTGGTCGATAGGGAAGAATCGCGAGCACCGCCCCGAGCTCGTGAAAGTAGGTGAACCAGCCCGTGAGCCCATGCTGCTGAGGCGCAAGACCGGTGAGAAATGTCGGGATGGCCGTGGCAGTGGTGGCTGGAAAGACCGACGTCATGGATGTGCGGCAATGCTCGGCGAGTCGACTGCCACCGTGCTTCGAGCCGAGAAACTCGTAACCGAGGCCATCGACGACAAGCAGCACGACATTGCGAGCCGACTCGATGCTCTGCGGCGCCAGTGCTGTGAGGGGCGCATAGCCGAGGGTCTCGCCACCGCGCCCGGCGATGATGCTCGCCATCAGGTTGACGATGCCGTTGCCTTCATAGTCCGGAACTGTCACGCGCAGAGGTCCAGCTAGTCGAGATAAGTGGTGTAGTCATCGAGACGTTTCAGCACTGCATCGGGCGCTTCCGCGGACGGCACTCCGAGTATAATCCGCTCCGCCTCGGTGTCCTTGAACCGACCGATCAGCTCGTCTCGAGGCGGCACGCCGAAGATCGACACCGAGATCGTCGACATGTCGCGCCCTGCCTCAGCTGCCAGCTGACGGAGATTCGACAGTCCCTTGAGCACCAGCTCCGGATCGCGCGCACGGGGTAGCCAACCATCGGCGTACTTCACCACGCGTCGCAGCGTATGCAGGGTTTCTCCTCCCAGGATGATGGGTGGGTGCGGTTTCTGCACCGGCTTCGGCCACGACCAGATGGGATCGAAGTCGACGTATTTGCCGTGGAACTCAGCGTCCTCCTCGGTCCAGATGATCCGCAGTGCCTGAATCTGCTCCTCGAGCTTCTTGAAGCGCGTCTCGAAGTCGGTGCCGTGATTTTCCATCTCCTCACGATTCCAGCCGCCGCCGAGGCCCATGAGAAAGCGCCCCTTACTGATCATGTCGAGGGTGGCGGCGGTCTTCGCCGTCGTGATGGTGTCGCGCTCCATCAGGAGACAGATGCCGGTCCCGAGCTTGAGCGTGGTGGTGGCAGCCGCCGCCGCGGTCAATGCGACGAAGGGATCGAGACTGTGGTAGTACTCCTTCGGCAGCTCGGCGCCACCCGGCCACGGGCTGCGGCGGCTGGCCGGAATGTGCGTGTGCTCGGGCACCCACAGCGAGTCGAACCCCCGCTCCTCCACCGCTATTGCGAGTGCATCGATGGGCATCGAATAGTCCGTTGCGAATTGAAAGATCCCGACTTGCATGACGCTACACCTCTGTGCCTGATGGTAGGCAAGTAGACGCAGCCCGCCTGCAACTTTTCAACTACTTCAACTTATTGCGCTTTTCGGCGGCATTGCGTTGGCCATCTGTCATTCTGCGCCTGGATGCTGCAGAGTCGAGTCTCGACTTCCGGGGTTGACGATGAACGACACCAGCAAGTCACTAGGTGATGCAGAACTCCTGCGCAAATCCTATGTCAGTGCGGTCTCGGGCGAAGCGCGTGAGTATTTC
>JAPULC010000424.1 GCA_027295305.1 Gammaproteobacteria bacterium | reverse complement strand
GCCCTCGACACTCAGAGTGTGCGAGAGCGCCTGTCGTGGAGCACCATTTTTGCGTATGGGGCACCGGGTCTCGGGGCAGGGTACATGTACCTGCTCATCGGCCTCTACGTCATGAAGTTTTCCACCGACGTGCTGATGATTGCGCCGGCGGTCATGAGCACCATCTTCGGAGTCTCGCGCATCTGGGATGCGATCTCGGATCCACTGGCGGGTTACTTCAGCGATCGGACCCGGGCTACGATCGGCCGGCGGCGAAGCTGGCTGCTCGCGAGCGTGTTACCGGTGGGCGCTGCTTTCATGATGGTCTTTGCGCCGCCCGCGACCTTGAGTGGCTGGGGCCTCACGGTATGGATGGGCGTGGCCGTCATTGGCTTTTACTCCGCGATGACCGTATTCGTCGTGCCGCACATGTCCCTTGGCGCCGAGCTCACACCCAACTATCACGAGCGCAGCCGCTTGTTCGGCCTTCGCCACGCGTTCTTTACCGCGGGCTCCATCATCGCGCTCGTGAGCATGTCGCTGTTCATCAGCGCGGAGCAGGAAGGTCCGAACGTGGTGCGGGCAACCGCCTTCAATCTCTCTTGGGTGGCAGCAGTGGCGACGGCCGGGTTGATTCTGTACGCGGTGATCAAGCTGCGGGAGAACCCCGACTTTCGGGGGCGCGGTTCGCACAGTCCGTTCCGTGCCTACAAGGACGTGTGGGACAACCACCACGCGCGACTTCTGATCGTGGTGACATTCATCGAGCACGTGGGTTCTGCCGTGATCGGCCTGCTGACCCTCTACGTTGCGCAATACGTGGTGGGCAGGCCGGAGCTCGCGCCGCTGATGATCCTTTCGTACATGATTCCCTCCACGTTCTCCGTGCCTATATGGCTGCCGCTCTCGCGCAGGTTCGGCAAGATCAAGCTGTGGATCTTCTCCCAGCTTCTCACGGGTGTGTCCTTCGGCGGCATGTTCGTGATGCCGTTCCTCGACACCGAGATCGCAAGGCTCTGGGTCATCTTCGTTCTGGCGTTCACCGCAGGCCTTGCTGCGGGTTGCGGCGGAACCGTGGGTCCATCGGTGCAGGCGGATGTGATCGATTACGACGAGTACCGTACAGGCGAGCGAAAAGAGGGCTCGTATTTCGCCGCGTGGAACTTCGTACACAAGAGCGCCATCGGTGTAATGGCGCTCATCACCGGCTACGTGCTCCAGTTCTCGGGCTATGTGCCGAATGTCGAGCAGACGATGACCGTGAAGATCGCGCTCATGACGCTCTATTCGATCCTGCCCCTCATCTGTTACCTCTACGGCGCCTGGCTTTTTTCCAAGTTCAAGCTGGACGAGAACGCTCACGCGGAGATCCGCGCGGAGCTGGAAAAGAGGCGTGCTTCGGGAACGACTGCCGCGGATTAGACGTCTCCGCGGAAACGTCCATTGAAACAAACGCCGTAGGAGCGGTCGGGCCGCTTACGGCGAGCATGGAAGATGGTGCCAGACACCAGTTCAGCTGTAGTACATCCAGAACCACGAGAGCACGATAGCCATGACCGCCAGGAGCAGGCGTACTTTGTCCGGATCGGGCGCTATCACGAAGCTCTCTTTGGGCTTCTGCGGGTTGTAGGTCACGGACACCTGCTTGCCTACGGGAAAAGCCGCGAGGCGCTTGTCCATGAAGCGCTTGAAACTCATCATGAGCTTCCAGCCAAGACGCAGCCCGTTCTTGACGTACTTCCTGCCGTTCACGACGTACTCGTATTCGACGTCCATCGTGTAGCCGCCGTTGGTGCTCCCAGAGCCCGATTGCCACTCGAGAGCACTCTTGGTGATGACACCCTCCACCGAGGGCCACGCCCGCGCGGCATAAAACTTGCGGCATATGAAGACTCCGGCAATCCAAACCACGCTGAACACCATCAGAACCAGTTTCTCTTCGGTGAACATGACCTTGCCCGTCTGACATATTCCTTGAGCGTAGCTGCGGCCAGCGCCGTTGGGCGGTAAGATCCGTGTGCACGCGGGTGCTCACCCGCGGACGGCGAAGGATCCAGCGAGAGCGCAAGGGGAGATGTAGCGTGCTCGAGATTCACACATTGAGCGTCGCCCTCGGCGCCGAGGCGACTGGCATCGACTTCGGGCAACAATTGTTGGAACGCGATGTCGAACGCCTGCACGCGGCATTTCTCGAGCATCACCTGCTATGTCTGCGCGCTGAGCCGCTTCCAGCCGCCGACCTTCTGCGCCTGGCGCGCCATTTCGGCGAACTGCAGCTTCAGCTGCTGCGCCGTGGACGCCACGCACAAGTGCCGGAGGTATCGATTCTCGACAGCACCTATCGCACACCGCAAGCCAAGCCGGCGGATCTTCTGCAGAGGCGGGTGGCGAGTTGGCACACGGACGATTCGTACTTCGAGATTCCGGCGAAGGCGACGATGTTTCAAGCCCTGGAGATCCCGCAGAGCGGTGGCGAGACGCGCTTCTGCAATACCGAGATGGCGTACGACGAGCTACCGCCCGAGCTGTTGAGGCGTCTCGAGGGTTTGCACGCAGTGCACGGGTACGACACATCACGTGCGCCGGCGCGGGCAGTCAAACGCACCGACGTAGAGATCGAGGAAACACCCGAGGTCGTTCATCCTCTGATTCGCACTCACGAGGAGACCGGTAAAAAGGCGATCTATTTCAATTCGAATCGCACCGACCGGGTCTTGCGCCTGAATCGTGACGAAAGCGATGCGCTGCTCGACCAGTTGCACGCCCACATGATTCAGCCGCACTTTCAGTACTCGCACACATGGCGAGTGGGCGACATCCTGTTGTGGGACAACCGCTGTTTGACGCACTCGGTGAACGTCGACTATCCGCCGTGCCAGCCACGCATCCATCATCGGATCCTGTTGCGCGGGACGCGGCCGGTCTGATGCTGCAGCGCACGAAGTGCCTGGCACCATGGAGGAAGAACCATGCCCATAGCAAAGATTGCCGACGGCCGGATCCGCTACGAGATTCTGGGTGAGGGATCTCAATCAATTGTCGTGACCCCAGGAGGTCGCGGCGCACTGGAAGCGGTGATGCCATTGGGTGAGCGCTTGGCCGAGGAAGGTTATCGAGTGCTGCTGCACGATCGCCGTAACTGCGGCGCATCGGATCTGATGCTGGCAGGTCGTCTCTCAGAGCAGGAGCTGTGGGCGGATCATCTCTTTGAGCTGCTCGATCGGCACAATGCGTTGCCCGTCATCGCAAGCGGTGGCTCGGCGGGGTGCCGATTGTCGCTGCTGCTTGCGTTGCGTCATCCGGAAGCCACGCGCGGCTTGTTGCTCTGGTCAGTGACGGGAGGCCGTGTCGCCGCCGAGCGGCTTGGGTACAACTACTACGGGCGATTCATCGAGGCGGCGCAACGTGGTGGCATGCACGCCGTCGCCGAGACCCAGTTCTTCGCCGAGCGGATCGCCCAGAATCCTTCGGGCCGCGAGCGGTTGCTCGAGACCGACGTCGATGCATTCATCAACCTTTTCTCGGGATGGCGTGGCTTCTTCCACGCGGGTGCAGAGCTTCCCGTGATTGGAGGGACGGAGGAGAAGCTTCGCACTATCGGTGCCCCCGCCTGCGTCGTGCCCGGAAACGATGAAGTCCATCCGCTGTTGGTGGGAGAGCATCTGGCGGAGCTACTTCCCGACGCAGAGGTGCATCGATTGCGTAGCGATGAGGAACGCAACGCGCTGGCGGGAAAGTCGATGCAAGAGATTCGCGCAGACAGCCTGCGGCGACTTGGCGATATCTATGGCGACTTCCTCAGCAGACGCTTTCCGATCGGGTGATCGATCCATTCAGGAATTAATCAGCCACCCGATGCCGAGCCATACGGCGACCACGAGCGCAATGACGAGCATGATCACGCCGAGCCTCTCATAGGACTCCCGACGCGCGGACTCCCGCGTGTGCAATTGCACGAGCTCTTCGTCTGTAAGTTCGCCGCAGTGCGTGCACGCTGCTTCGCTCGCGGGAAAGTTCAGATCACACCGTTCACAGCGCTTCGTCTTCTTGGCGAGAAACGGAGGTACATACATGGTGCTCGCCTCGAGGAGGTCAGGAATAACCTAACACAGCGCGAATCTTCTCGAGCTGCGGGTAGGTGATGTGGTCGTTGACGAGTGCGGGTTGCCACGAGTCGACGGCGCGCAAGTCGAACCAATGCACATCTTCGATGTCGCCTTGTGCGTCGGCCTCGGGCTCTATCCCCGGACGCTCGGTTCCGCCTACGGGAATACAGAGATAGGTTTTGTAGTGCTTGTACATTGCATCGCGATGGTGCGAAGGAAGGTCGAGGATCAGGCGCTCCACGCGAACGTGAAGATGGGTCTCTTCATGCACTTCGCGGATCACGCAGGCCTCTTCGGATTCGTCCTCGCGCCCACCACCCGGAATCAGCCAGAAGCCGCCACTGTCGCGTGGCACGTACCAGAGCAGCAGCATCTGATGGTCCCGCAAGATCGCGGCTTGATACCGCGTGTGTCGAATGACCATTGGATTGAGTTATTCGGTTCGAGCGATCAGGGACATCGGGCTACTGTACAATGATTCGGAAGTTTGGTGACGAGGGTGCACATGAGCGAAGCACGCGAATTCGCGTGGATCGGTACCCGGCCCGTGCGGCCGGACGGCGTGGACAAGGTGACGGGACGGGCGAATTTCGGCGCCGACTTTTCATTGCCGGGAATGCTCGTTGGCAAGGTGCTCAGAAGCACCCATGCCCACGCCCGCATCAAGTGTATCGACCTTGGGCCGGCGCGCGAGATTCCGGGGGTGCTGGCAGTAGTGTCCGGCGACGATTTTCCGCCCCTCGATAGCGGCGCGCGCGTGGGTGGTCTTTCCGATCTCGCCGAGAACTGCATGGCGCGCGATCGAGCGCTCTATCACGGACATGCGATTGCCGCCGTTGCGGCGGTCTCCAACAGTGTGGCGATGCAGGCCCTCGATGCCATCGTCGTGGAGTACGAGCCGCTCCCGGTGGTCCGACGGCTCACTGACGCCATTGCGCCGGGTGCACCGGTTCTGCACGACGATCTGTTCACCGAAGGATTGGAGGAGACCCCCGACACCCCCTCCAACATTGCCCGCAAACACACGTTGTCGGGTGGGCATCTGGAGCAGGGGTTCACTGATGCTGACATCATCATCGAGCACGAGTTTGCAACACCGACGGTTCACCAGGGCTACATCGAGCCCCATGCTTGTGTCGTCAGCGTGACCGAATCCGGCGATGCCACCGTCTGGTGCTCCACGCAAGGCCATTTCGGCGTGCGTGGCTCAACCGCGCATCTGCTCGACATGGATGTATCGAAAGTAAAAGTGATTCCGAGCGAGATCGGCGGCGGCTTTGGCGGCAAGCTCGGGATCTACCTGGAACCGGTGGCGCTGCTGCTTGCCAAGAAATCGTCGCGGCCTGTGAAGATGACGATGTCGCGCGAAGAGGTATTTCGTGCTTCCGGGCCGGCGTCGGCCACGCGCTCGCGCATCAAGCTCGGCGCACGGCGCGATGGCACGCTCACCGCCATGCAAGCGGAACTGTGGTACGAGGCCGGTCCGTTCAAGAGCGCGGGCGCGCCGATGCGGCCGGGGTGCATGTGCGTATTTGCGGCATACCGATGCGAGAACTTTCTGATCGAGGGCTATAGCGTCGTCGTGAACACGCCCAAGGTGGCGGCTTATCGTGCACCGGGGGCGCCGCAGGCGGTCTATGCGGCCGAATGCGCGATGGACGAGTTGGCGCGTGCGCTCGAGATGGACCCCATCGATCTGCGTTTGAAAAACGCCGTGAGCGAAGGCTCGCAAGCCACTTACGGCCCGAAGTTCCAGGCGGTGGGGATGATCGAGTGCCTCGAGGCTGCGCGTAACCATCCCAACTACAAGATTCCGTTGGGAGAGAACGAGGGCCGCGGCCTGGGAATCGGCTTCTGGTTCAATGGCGGCAATCAATCCAGCGCCGAGGTGCATCTCAATGAGGACGGCACGGTAACCGTGGTGGAGGGAAATCCTGACATCGGTGGATCCCGCGCGTCCATGGCGCTCATGTGTGCCGAGGAACTCGGGGTTCCCTACGAGCGCATTCACGTGGTGGTGGCCGACACCGAAGGCATTGGTTACAACAATGCCACCGGTGGCAGCAGAACCACCTTTGCCACCGGGATGGCAGTCATCGAGGCCGCCAAGGACGTGAAGCGCCAACTCAAACAGCGCGCGGCGTTGACCTGGAACATCGACGAGGACCAGGTGGCTTGGGTGGACGGCTGTGCGGTGCCGAAACCGGGTGTGAATGTCGATGTGAAGAAGCTGACGGTGCCTGAAATTGCCGCCGGCGCCGCTCGCACCGGTGGGCCGATCTCGGGACAGGCATCTCTCACGGCACAAGGCCCCGGGCCGGGCTTTTCGGTGAACTTCACCGACCTTCGGGTGGACCCGGAGACAGGCAAGATCGAAGTGCTGCGTTTCACCGCCATTCAGGATGCGGGTAAGGCGATTCATCCGGACTACGTCGAAGGCCAGATGCAGGGCGGGGCGGTTCAAGGCCTCGGCTGGGCGTTGAACGAAGAGTACGTCTGGGACGAGGACGGCGTGGTGGACAATGCGGGCTTTCTCGATTATCGCGTGCCGGTGGCTTCTGATGTGCCGATGATCGACACCCATATAATAGAAGTAGCAAATCCCAATCACCCCTACGGGGTTCGTGGCGTCGGTGAGACCCCGATCGTGGCCCCATTGGCAGCCGTCGCCAACGCGTTTCGCGACGCGACCGGGGTGCGGATTCACGATCTGCCCATGTCTCCGCCGAAGGTGTTGAAGGCATTGGAAGAACGCGGGTGACCTGCAGGGCGTCCAACGTCTGGACGCTTTGAGAACTGAAATTGTATAAGAACTGAGCAAACCGACGGGCGGCACGCGCTTTGCGTTGTTCTAGCCCAGCAACTGTAGTAATACTGGCCACAGAGAGTTCCGGGGGGAGCACTCTGCTGCTCGGACGGGAGCAGTCGATCGGGGCCCGCAGTGGCTGCGGTTGAGGGGAATCCACTTCGCAATCTGCGCTTTAGGGGGGCGCGTTGCGTGCCGGTATTGGGGGACCCGCGTTCCATTGGATTGGGACGCGATTATCACGCGGATCGGGGCGAGCGCCATCGGGAGGAGATTCTCCTGCTGTCGTTCTCGGCTCGGGGTGAAGTGCTGTGCTGCGGTCACTGATCGAGCGGGTGCGCAAGCCTTTTGAGCGACGCGCGGCGCGCATCGACGAATCACCGGATTCTCCCTCCTCGCACCAACCCAAATTCAATCTCGAATCCCTCGAGCCGCGCATTCTGCTCTCGGGTGATCTGGCGCTCGCTGAGCTCTTCAGCTCGCTTCAGGACGACGATTCGAGGGACCAGCCGGTTGTCTACCAGAGCCTCGACGTCGCGTTGGATGCTGCGAGTGCGGATGGCGCGTCGGATGCCGAATCCGGCCAGGTGCTCTGGCCGGAAGACTGGGCGGTGGATGAGCTCGGCGGAGATCCGCTCCAGCCATCGTCCGACGATGATTCCCTCAGCGACGGCGACCTCACGGAAGGTATCTTCGCGCCGAGCGTTGGTTGGCCATCAGAAACAACTGATGGTGACGCCTCGGCCTTGCCGGCCGGCGAGCAAGCATCATTACCGTCGGATGTGCCGGAGGATTCGTTGGCCCGAGCGCCACCGAGCGACACCCTGGTTGAAAACGATCAGTCGTCTTCCGTGGCCGCGATGATAGATGTGGCAGCGACGGGAGACTCTGCCGCCTCGACTGACGAAGAGACTGACGAAGAGACCGACGAGGAATTGCCGCTCGAAGAGCGTGACGATGCGCTCGCGAGAGCGCCTCCGCTGGTCGCCTACAGCGGTGGATCGCAGATCACGCTTCGCCGCGACGGCGATCTGCTGGTGCTCGTCGACGACGCGACGGGGGAGATCATTGCCAGTCGTGCCTACGACGAGACGAGCGAGGTGGTGATCGTCGGCGCCGATTACGAAGACGACACCCTCACCATCGATCTGCGCTTCGGCCCCATCCTCATCCCCATCACTTTCCACGGGGGCGAAGGGGGCTTCGATAGCTTGTTCATCGAAGGCGGCCAGTTCGCAACGGCCACTTATCTCGCCTCCGGTGCCGACTCCGGAACCATCAGTCTCGACGGCGTCTTCATCACCTACACCGGGCTCGAGCCCATCACCGACAACACCGACACCGCTGACCGGGTCTTCAGGGTCAACGTGTCAGGCGACCAACAGATCCGGCTCATCGATCATGCCGACCCCGGCTTTGTCACCATCGACAGCAACGGCACGGGCGGATTCGAGAGCATCACCTTCCCGAATCCCACCACCTCGCTGACGATCGAGGCAGGCAGCGGTGACGACGACATCTTGATCGACGCGCTGGATGCCGGCTTCGTGGTGCCGATCATCGTAATGGGCGAGAGCGGTAACGACCGGTTGACGATCCGCAACGGTACGACGGTCGAGGTGAACTTCGACGGTGGCGATGGCGCCGATGCGGTGGTGAACCCCGCGGGCACGTCGGGTGGATTGTCCCTGGCCGGTGTCGAGACCCAGATCGAGCGGCCGCTGCTCTTCATTCCCGGCTTCGGTGGCACCTTCGTGCGCGATATCGATGGGAGCGGTGTCCGCGAGCAGTCCGAGCTCGACGAGTGGTTCACGACGCTCGGCATCCACCCGAGCAAGCTGGCCCTCGAGCCGTTGGGGGAGAGCTACGCCGATCTCATCCAATCGCTCCAGAACATCGGCCATGTGCTCGGCAGCAACACCGGCGTAGTTGGCACGTTGTTCGCGGTCCTGTGGGATTATCGGGTGCCGGTGGCGCTGCTCGGCAGCGACACTAACGCAGATGGTGTGCTCAGCGATGTGGACGCCGCGTCCCTCCTGGATGCGACCTTCGACTCGGCCCTCGACTATCTGGCGTATTGGCTCGGCAAGGCGGTGGACGCCTGGGATGCCCTCACCGGCACCGTTGCCACCGCCGTCGACGTCATCACCCACAGCACCGGTGGCCTCGTGGCGCGCAGCTACATCCAGAGTCCCGCCTACGGCGATACCGCCGAGCTCCCCGTCATTCACACCCTCGTGCAGACAGGCGTGCCGAACCAGGGATCGGGGCAGCCGTTCGACCTGCTGAACAACGACTTCAGCCAGAAGCCCGAGGCCCGTGCAGGGGGTCGAATCGTAGATGTCGCTTATGAGCGCTACCTCGTTGATCCGGCCAACATCAAGAACCCGGACGGAAGCGCCTTTGACCCGGGACTGAGCGAGCAGGCGTTCATCGCACGGTACGTCGGGACCCTGCAGCATCTGCTGCCCGTCTATCCGTTCCTCGATGACGACCTCGACGGTGATGAAGGGGCGCCGGAGACCGAGTTGACGACTCTGCCGGCAACGGGTGGCGTCATCGACGGCAACGAGTTGCTCTTCGACCTCAATGGCGGCGCGGGCGGTGCAGATGCTTTCGTCGCGTTGGTCACTAAGACGCGCATCGTTTTCAGCGAAGAGCTCGATACCGCGGACATTGTGGTGGCTCATGAAGGTCCCGACGCGAGCAAGGGGCTCGCTAATCTCATCACGCCCCTCACCAGCGTCGTTGGCAGATTGCCGGGCGCCAGCGAGATCTGGTACGAGCTGCGAGACGTTGCGGGTGACGGCACGGTCGCCAAGACCTCCGCCACCGATGGCTTCGACGCGAGTGTGCTGGTGCCCATCGAGTCCGGGGCCGGCAAGGCGGCGAAGCCGGTCAGTCACGGCGCGCTCGTGCAGGACGTATATGCCCAGCGGAAGATCATCGAGGCGCTCACCGGAAGCTTGCCGGATGCTGGCCTGATCTCCACGGGTCTGGCGCTCGGAAAGGCAGCGTCCGCGTTGCGCCTGGTGCAGTTCGGAATACTCGATCCCATCGAGTTTGCGTCCGAGGCCTTCGCCGAGGTCGCGAAGCTCGTGGGCGATATCGAGGCGCGGATCGAAGCCAGCCTCGACCAACAGTTGCCCCTGGTGAACAAGAGCCTGCGCGAACTGTTGGACGACGT
>JAPULC010000423.1 GCA_027295305.1 Gammaproteobacteria bacterium | reverse complement strand
CACGTGAAGCAGCGCCAGGCCATGATCGATCTCGGAATCCAGCTGGAATGTACCGACGAGCGACACGGGCACCAGCCGTGGCGCAACGGAATCGCTGTCGCTACGCACCGTGGGGATGATCAACGTCAAACGATCGCCCATTGCGAGGCCGAGCCGAAATGCCATGGGAACACCCATGATCACGCCTGCGGTCGTACCTTCGAGGTCACCGAGAAGACCGTTGACCATGTGCTCGTCGATAATCGTCAGTGGGGCCTCGAGTTCGGGATCGATACCGTAGAGCGCGGTGACGACGACCACGCCGCCACGGGCGAGCATGGCTTCTGCTTCATAGAACGGTGCCGCGCCTACCACCTCGGGGTGCTGGCGGAGACGCTCGGCCACCTGTTCCCAGTCCTCGAGCACCCCGGGTCCCGTGACGAGCACGTGCGGAACGGCGCCAAGAATCCTGTGCTCCAACTCTCGGTGGAATCCGTTCATCACTGATAACACCAGCGTGAGCACGGCAACGCCAAGAACCATTCCCAGCACCGAGACCAGCGAGACGAAGGAGAAGTAGCGATTTCGCCTGCGCGCCTGCAGATAGCGCGTCGCGATCCACAGAGGCAGCAGCGTCGCAAGCACGCGAGCAATCCGGCTCATGCGCGCTGCACCAAAGTCCCTTCACGCAGCTCGAAAACGCGATCCATTTGCTCAGCCAACTCCAGATTGTGCGTGACCAGCACCACCGCCGTACCGTGGCTGCGACACAGATCATCCAAGAGCTCATGCACGCGCTCAGCATTTTGCAGATCCAGATTTCCCGTCGGTTCGTCGGCCAGGACACATGAAGGACGCATCACCAATGCGCGCGCGACCGCAACCCGTTGTCGCTCACCGCCAGAAAGCTCGGACGGGCGATGACGAAGACGATCCTCGAGCCCCACCTGCCCCAGGATGGCGCTTGCCCGCTCCTCGGCTTCGCGCACCTGCCTGCCTCCGATCAAGAGTGGCATCGCGACGTTCTCCACTGCGCTGAACTCCGACAGCAGATGATGAAACTGATAGACGAATCCCAGACGTGCATTGCGTAACTGGCAACGGCGAGTCTCGGACAGGGTGGCCACGTCCTCGCCAGCCACGAGCACCTGGCCGCGATCGGGGGCATCCAGACCGCCGAGGATGTGCAGGAGCGTGCTCTTCCCGGCCCCCGATGCACCGACCACGGCAATTCGCTCCCCGGGGCTGACGCGGAGGTCTACCCCTTTGAGCACGTCGATGTGTGTCGGGCCCTGCAGGAATCTCTTGTGGACGTCCCGACAATCGAGAATCGGTTCCACCTTCGTCGCGGGGCGTCGGACTTCACTCATATCGCAGCACTTCCGCTGGACGCACGCGTGACGCTCGAAACGCTGGATACAATGTGGCCAGCGCGCTGGTGAGAAGTGCCACGGCTGTAATGACACCCATGTCCAGCCAACGTATCTGCGTGGGCAGATAGTGAACGAAGTACTGATCGAGCAGCGCCACGCCGGTCAGTCGCTCAAACCACCCATAAAGATCGGAGAGCACGAGGGTGATCCCGACCCCCAACCCCAATCCCAAAACCACCCCCACTGTGCCGATGAACATTCCCTGGAGCGCGAAAACCCCCATCACAGTGCGTGGCGTGCCGCCCATGGTCCTGATGATCGCAATCTCGGACTGCTTCTCGGTGACCAGCATCACGAGACTCGAGATCACATTGAACGCAGCGACGGCCACCAGCAACGTCAAAAGGATGCCGAGGGTGAGCTTCTGCAACTGGATTGCGCCGTAGAGATTCCCATGGGTGCGCATCCAATCGCTGCCCTGCAACCGAGGGTCGTCGAGCTGTTCAAGCAGTTCGAGCAACACGGGGCGTGCCTGAAAGAGGTCCATGAGCTTGAGCTTGACGCCGTGCACCGCGGTGCCGAGACGAAAAAGTCGCTGCGCATCCTGCAAATGCACGAAAATCTGTTGCGAGTCGGCCTCCGCGCCCGTACGAAACACCGCAGCGACACGCAGTCGCTTTTGCCGTGGAAACAGACCGGCTAACGTGATCGTGGCCTGAGGCATCACGAGTGTGATGAAATCCCCGGGTCCCACGCCGAGGTCTCGCGCGAGCGTAGCGCCGAGGCCTACGTTGAACTTCCCGGCAACCAGTGAATCCAGGTTCCCCTCAACCATGAACTCGCCAAGGATCGACACGCGGCTCTCCGGCAAAGGCAGAATTCCCCAAACCGAGACGCCGCGTACCTCTCCCCCTGACACGATCAGCGCGGGTCCCTGAATGAACGGTGCCGCCGCGATCACGCTAGCGTGACGCTCCGCGACGGCGGCCACCGCTTCCCAGTCCTCGAGCCCTCCAGGAGAACGGATCACCGCCTGGGGAAGCAGACCCAGGATGCGCTCACGCAGCTCTCGATCGAATCCGTTCATCACGGACACGACGATCACCAGGATCGCGACACCCAGCACGAGTCCGAGAGCCGATACCATGGTGATGAATGAAATCGAACCGGGCGTCCGTTGCGAGCGGGTATATCGACGCGCGATGAAGAGCGAAACGCTCAGTGCCATTCAAGGAACCTCAAAAAACCCTGTGGGAGCGGTTTCAGTCGGGGGCGCCTCAGTCGGGGTCGCCCCAGCCGCGAATGTTCGAATCGCAGGATGGTGCCAGGCACCCGTGCCCGGCACCACCGCGGCTGAAGCCGCACACCAGAAGCACGCCGCTTCAAACAGGTTTTTCGATTCAATCAACGGTCGGTGTCCAGGAGCTCAGCGAACTGCGGTGTCGAGATCTCTTTGAGACCGTCGCCACGTCTAATGATAAACAACGCCGCGATACGATGCTGCGCCGCGTAGCGCGTCCCCTGCTCCGGTCCCAGCACATACAGAGCGGTTGCGAGCGCATCGGCTTCCATCGCAGTGGGGGCGCTGACGGTAACGGACGCGAGGGCGTGACTCGTGGGCAAGCCGGTGCGAGGATCGATGGTGTGCGAATAGCGCCGGCCCCCGCGGGCAAAGAAGTTTCGGTAATCTCCCGAGGTGGCGACGCCACCTTCGCGCAGCGCGAAAGTACGCCGTGCCGTTCCAATCTCGTCGGGTGCCGGCACCTGCACGCCCACCCGCCATGGCTCGCCTCGCGCATTGTCGCCAAGCACCCGCAACTCCCCACCGATCTCCACCAGATAGCGCCCGATCCCCACCTTCTCGAGCAGCCGAGCCACCTCGTCGACACCGAATCCTTTGGCGATGGCGGACAGATCCACGTAAATCTCCGCATGTTTTCGGAGCGCAGGAGGAGAGGCGCGGCTCTCGAGAAGGTCGTGACCGACTCGCTCCCGCGCTTTCACCAACGCGCTCTCGCTCGGCGACTCGGTCACCTCAGTTGGCCCAAACCCCCACAGATTGACGAGCAATCCCACGGTCACATCGAACGCACCGTCCGTGGACGCTGCAAGCGCCTGCGCATGGGAGATCACGAACTGAGTCTCCGTCGAAACGCTGAACCACTCGCCCACGGGCGATCGATTGAAGCGTGATATCTCAGAGTCTTGGCGATAGGTCGACATGCGCCCCTCGACACGCTGAAGCACATCTTCGATGCGCCCTCGGAGGTCTCTCTGCGCATCCTCGTCCCGCGACGGCGGTGCATTCACCACCTTGACGATGTAAGCCGTACCCATCGTGGTGCCGGAAATCTCGAGCTGGCGAGGCGCGTCGCAACCCGGCGCGACGAGCAAGGTGCAGGTAACCCCGAGAGTCCACAGCGGGCGGCGGGGCACAGACATGGCAGAGATTCCTCGGTGGGTGGCGCACCTTAGCTGGACGGGGGGC
>JAPULC010000422.1 GCA_027295305.1 Gammaproteobacteria bacterium | reverse complement strand
GCTCCTTGGAAAACCTGGACCTGAGCCCCTCGTTCTGGAAGGATAGACGGATACTCATCACCGGCCACACCGGCTTCAAGGGTGGCTGGCTCGCGATCTGGCTGCAGCGACTCGGTGCCACCGTCGCCGGATACGCACTTCCCGCTTCCACCAAACCGAACTTTTTCGATGCCGCCCATGTCGCCGACGCCATGACGTCCGTCACCGGAGACGTGCGCGACCTCGACCAGCTGAGTGGCTTCGTCTCCGAGTATCGCCCCGAGGTCATCGTTCACATGGCGGCGCAGTCGCTCGTGCGCCGCTCCTACGCCGATCCGGTGGAGACCTACGGCTCCAACGTCATGGGCACGGTTCACGTTCTCGAGGCGGCCCGACGTTGCCGGGACGTTCGCGTCGTCGTGAACGTGACCAGCGACAAGTGCTACGAGAATCGAGAGTGGCCTTGGGGATACCGCGAGAACGAGGCCATGGGGGGACACGATCCCTATTCGAGCAGCAAGGGGTGTGCGGAACTGATTACCGCGGCCTACCGTCGCTCCTACTTCTCGTCCGACTCCGCGACCGGGCGGCCCGCGTCGCTCGCGTTGGCCAGCGCGCGGGCCGGCAACGTCATCGGCGGCGGAGACTGGGCGGAAGATCGAATCGTGCCGGACGTCATGCGCGCTTTCGTGTCCGGTCGGGCCGCGGTGATCCGCAACCCGGACTCGGTTCGCCCCTGGCAGCACGTGCTCGAACCCTTGCGGGGATACCTGATGCTGGCCGAGCGCCTCTACCATGAGGGCCCGGGATTCGCGGAGGCGTGGAACTTCGGACCGTCGGATGACGACGCCAGGCCGGTGGGATGGCTCGTGGATCGGTTACGCAGCCTTTGGGGTCCGCCCGCACGCTGGGAGCATGATGCCGCAGGGGGACAGCCGCACGAAGCCTACTTTCTCAAGCTCGACTGCAGCAAGGCGAGCGCGAAGCTCGCATGGCGGCGGAGCTTGGGCCTCGAGGACGCTCTCAGCTGGACGGTCGATTGGTACAAGTGCTTCGAAGGCGGGGGCGACGTGCGCGCGCTGACCGAGGAGCAGATCGCGCGCTACGAAGCGGGGAAGAGATCCGTCTGATGGCGGTCGCCTGTCGATTCTGCGCAACTCCGCTCGAGCACGGATTCGTCGATCTCGGCATGTCGCCGCTATCGAATGCCTTTCTCAAGGCGGACGAACTCAACCGGATGGAGCGCTTCTATCCGCTGCGCGCCTACGTCTGCGGGGAATGCTTTCTCGTACAGCTCGAGGAGTTCGAGTCGCCGGACGAGATCTTCAGGGATTACGTCTATTTCTCGTCTTACTCCGACAGCTGGCTCGCGCACGCCCGCGAGTTCGCCTCGAAGGCAACGGATCGATTCGGGCTCGACGCGCACTCGTTGGTGGTCGAGATCGCGAGCAACGACGGATACCTCCTCCAGTACTTCAAGGAGCAGGGCATTCCCGTGCTCGGCATAGAGCCTGCAGGTAATGTGGCGCAGGTCGCCATCGATGCAGGTATCGATACGGTGACGGAGTTCTTCGGAGTCGCGCTCGCGCGACGGCTCCGCGACGAGCGGCAGGGCTGCGACCTGCTCGTCGGCAACAATGTGCTCGCCCACGTCCCGGATCTGAACGATTTCGTGGCCGGTCTCGAACTCCTGCTGGCCGATGACGGCGCTCTCAGCATGGAGTTTCCTCATCTACTCCAGCTCGTGGAGCATACGCAGTTCGATACTATCTATCACGAGCACTTCTCTTATTTCTCACTGCTCGCCGTCCAGCGGATCTTCCGCCATCATGGCCTGGAGATCTTCGACGTCGAGGAGCTTCCCTCCCACGGCGGATCGCTTCGGATCTACGCGCAGCACCCGGATGGGGCTTGCCCGCACAGGGACTCGGTCGAGCGCCTCCTCGCCAAGGAGCGAGACGCCGGTCTCGACCGACTGGAGACTTACAGGCATTTTTCCGAGCGGGTCCACGAGGTAAAGCGGGGCTTGCTCGAGTTTCTCATCGGGGCTTGGCGCGCCGGAGATCGGGTGGTTGGATATGGCGCGCCGGCCAAGGGAAACACTCTGCTAAACTTCTGTGGCGTAGGCACGGATTTCATCGAATACACCGTGGACCGCAGCCCACATAAGCAGGGTCGATTCCTGCCCGGCACGCACATCCCCGTTCACGCGCCTGAGCGCATCGCGCAGACCAAACCCGACTACGTGCTGATATTGCCGTGGAACCTGCAAGACGAGATCATGGAGCAGATGACCCACATCCGAGGCTGGGGCGGTCGTTTCGTCGTGCCGATACCGCGGCTCGCCGTGCTCCCATGAAGTTTCTCGCTACTGGGATCGAGGGAGCGCATGTGATCGGGCTCGAGCCGCACGTGGACGAGCGCGGTTACCTCGCCCGGAGCTGGTCGCGCGAGGAGTTTCGGTCTCGGGGACTGAACACCGATCTGTCTGAGTGCAGCCTGTCCTTCAACCGTCTCCGCGGCACCCTTCGCGGGATGCACTATCAGGTCGCTCCTCATAAGGAAGCCAAGCTCGTGATGTGCGTTCGGGGCCTCGTCTACGATGTCATCGTCGATCTGCGAAAGGACTCGGACACGCATCTCAAATGGTTTGCGACGGAGCTTTCACTCGAGAATGGCCGGCTTCTGTTCGTTCCCGAGGGGGTGGCGCACGGCTTTCTTACCCTCGAGGACGACAGCTACATCCACTATCAGATCGCGGGAAGCTTCGCACCCGAGACAACACGCGGCGCCCGCTGGAACGACCCGCTGCTGGACATCGAGTGGCCGGAGGCACCGACGGTGATATCCGATCGCGA
>JAPULC010000421.1 GCA_027295305.1 Gammaproteobacteria bacterium | reverse complement strand
ACCCGTGGACTCGCCGCAACCGTCTGGAGAAGTCCCGGCCCTCGAGCAGCATTCCCGACCCTGATAGCTAGTACCTGTGCAGAATGCGTGCATTCTGGGCCGGCACTAGCGTCCGGTGCATGGATGCAGCGGCAGCCGTGGTTGCCGTGAGCATTTCCCGAATTTTCGGAAGCTAAGCTGCAGAAAATTTTAGGGAAATGGGAGTTTCCGCAAACCGCGTTTGCGGAAGCGTAAGAGGAAATTACCAGGGACGGCAATTTCCGGACAAGAACTAGTGCCAGGCACGGGTGCCGACACCACCCAACGTGCCCTGGCTTATCGGCTAGTATCTTAGTCAGAACCTCGCCGTGGAGCTCGCGCGCCGGAATCCTGTGAAGCCGTCGATCGAATCCCTCAAAGAAGCCAGTCGCGAAGAGTTCCAACGCTTTGGCGGCAAAGCGGCCAATCTCGGTGAGCTTTGCCGCGCTGATCTGCCGGTGCCGGAAGGCTATGTGATCACGACAGACGTGTGTCGCACGTTCTTTCAGGCCGCAGGCATCGACGCCTGCAACACGCCAGCAGACATCCGCGCAAAGATCGTAACGACACCCCTGCCGCCGGAGATCGAAGCCGAGATCCTGAGCGCACACCTGACACACTTCACAGCTGGCGACCGCGTCGCGGTGCGCAGCTCCGCGACCACCGAGGACCTCTCGGACGCAAGCTTCGCCGGGCAACACGAAACCTATTACTTCGTCGACAGCACGACGCTTCTGAAGTTCGTCCGCGACTGCTGGGCATCACTGTTCACCGACGCGGCCATTGCTTATCGATCCGCCGCCGGGTTCGCAGAGTCTCCGCTCATGGCGGTGATCGTCCAGCGCCTGATTCCCTCCGAAGTGTCCGGTGTGGTCTTTACCAAGGATCCCCTGGGTGACGAGAGCCTGCTCGTGATCGAATCTTCCTGGGGTATGGGTGCTGCGATCGTCGACGGGCGTGTGACGCCGGATAGATTCCTCGTCAACCGCTCCGATCTGACGGTGCGCCAGCAAACGATTGCCGACAAGCGTCATCTCGTGCCGGCAAACCCGAGCGAGAAACGTCTGCAACCCGTTCCGCTCTCGGTGCGCCAACGCCCGACCCTCAGTGAGCCGACCATCCGCCGCGTTGCGAGCCTCGCGTTGCGCTGCGAGGTGCTGTTCGGGGGGCGCCAGGACGTCGAGTGGGCCATGGTGGACGATCAAGTGTACCTCCTCCAATCACGCCCGATTACGACTCACGTCGACGGCTCCGGCAATGATGCGCCATTGGAGGGTCGTTGGGTGCTCTTCAAGCCGCTGGCCGAGAATTTCACAGAGCCCCTCACGCCTCTCACTGCCGATGTCATGGCGCACATCTGTCCGCCCTTCGGACGTTTTGTCGACGGCTGGATGTACATCAGTTTGGATTTCCTGCGCCGGATCATTCCCTATCGCTTGTCCGAGTCAGAGCTCATCGACATGGCGCTCCTGCGCGAGGTCCCGCAGAAGCTGCGCCTGCGTTGGCTTTATCTGCCGATATGGCTGCTGATCCTCGGTGGATACTACTTGCTCACCGGGGTCTTCTACGCACGGACCCGGAGGTTGCCGCCGGATTTCATGTCGAGCTTTCGACGCCGCGCCGAGGCGATTCGCAACAATGAGAAGATCGACGCACACGGGGCGATCAAAGCGCTGGTTGGCTCACCTTCCTTCTTTGCGCCGGTGGGTAATATGGCGTTGCAGGTGAATCTCATCGCGGGGCGCTATTTTCTGTTACTCCCAGCGTTGCGCTCGCTGCTCGCGAAATGGTGTCCGTCTTTCCCACCAGAAGCCACGGAGCTACTGACGGGTGCAATCGACGACGTGCTGTCCACCGAGATGAGCAAGGACATTCGCAAGCTCGCCGGGTTTGCCCGTGATGACGAGATCGTAAAGGGGCTCTTTCGTGGCGAGCGATTGGAGAATCTCAACGAGACCTTGCACCACACGCCGGGGGCGGCCGCGTTTGTCGAGGGCCTGAATGGCTTCTTGAGCGTCCACGGTCATCGCGCAGTGAAGGAATTCGATCTGAGCACGCCGCGCTGGCACGAGGATCCAACGCCGGTGCTCGGAATGATTCGCAACATGGTGATCGCCGACGAGCTTCCCGAAGTCGATCCTCAGAAGCCGCGCCGCGAAGCCCTGTGGGCGGAGCTGCACGCGCAGCTGAAGGGCGCGCGTGGCTGGATCGTGCGCTATCTGATCGAACGCATCCGCTATTACACGCGACTGCGGGAAAACTCGCGCTTCTATCACATCATGTTGATCGACGTGCTGCGATCCAAGGTGCGCGCGCAGGAGAAGGCATTGCAGGCAAAAGGCGTGCTCAACTGCGAGGACGACATCTTCTACCTGTATCAACGCGAGATCGACGACCTCACGACGGGAGCGCTCGAGTGGTTAGAAGTTGAACCGCGCATTCGGCAGCGTCGCCAATCGCACACTCGCCGCGCACGCATGCGCCCGCCTCTGCTCCATGGGGCGGAGGATCAGAGATACGTTTTGCCTGCCGATGGATCGCGAATGTTAGGATTCGGTGCCTCTCCGGGCGTGGCTGAAGGTCGCGCGCGCGTGATCATGGATCCAACGACGCAGAACGATCTCAAGCCTGGAGAAATTCTCGTCGCGCCTTACACCGATCCTGCCTGGACGCCACTGTTTCTATGCGCGGGCGCCGCAGTCGTGGAAGTCGGCAGCTATCTGTCTCATGCAGGCACAATCGCTCGGGAATACGGCATGCCGTGCGTCGTGGATGTGAACGATTGCACACGGCTCATCCGCACAGGAGATCGCGTGCGGGTGGACGCATCCAAGGGCGAAGTATGGATCCTCGAGGGGCAGTGATGGAGATCGTCGCGTTTCTCGTAGCCATCCCTGTCGGTATCGAGCTGATCGCAGCGCTGTACGGCCCGATCGATCTTGCATACCAACCGCAGCAAATGCTGCGTGCATTGCCGCGATGGATGATCGTCGCGGCGGTTAGCGCCGGGCTGGGTCTCTGGCTTGGACGCATGTTCTTTGTGGGCCTCGCATCCGTGGCCGCGCTATTCGTCATCAAGCACTGGCTGCTTGCCCTCGCCTACCGCATCCCAAGCAAATACAAGCTCGCCATCTGGACCTAGCTGGCCGCTGTCTCGAAATTCGCTGTCTACTTCTTTGCGTTGCGACCCCACGCACTATCGGGCAGGTAGGAATTGACCGGGGCATGGATGCCCCCGGCAGGGCCGCTCTTTTGCGGAGCCACGCGCAGCAAAAAGAAAGGCCCTGGGAGCGGAGGCGAACTTGCTTCGCCGTAGCGTCAGAGGAAATTGCCAGGGACTGCAATTTCCGGTTTGAAAAGACCAAAAAAAATCCCCGGCGACTAGGGGATTGGGGAGGGGGGGGGAGTTTGTCGCCGGGGCTCACGCCCGAAATGGGTTTCAGGAGAGAGACTACAAGTATGTTTTAGCAAATCTTGCGGCGTGGTCAGAGCGATCCCCGACGGGTGGCGCGCTTTACCTGACGGGTGACAAAAAGTGGGGGTTTTCCGGTGATTTGCAGGTTTCGCGTCAGCTCCCGAGCGGAGAACCTATGCCAGCAGGCTTCACCGTAGGAGCGGCTTCTAGCCGCGATTCCAACAACCTGGCGAGACGCACCAATCGCGGCTAGAAGCCGCTCCTACGTCCTTTTCGACGCGGTCTCCTATTCGTGAGCGCGCAGATCCACGTGATCGTGGATCGCGGTCACCTGCTCGAAGTTCACGATCAGCGTGTGTGCGATACGATGGCCGTGATCGTGCAGATGGTACTTGTAGCGGGTCTGCTTCACGCCCCCGAGATAGGCCTCGAAGTCCTTCGAGAGCTCGCGCACGTCGTGGTTCATCTCCTTGCTCCACGTCGCCTTGAATGGCCCCAGGACCGCGCCTCCGGCGAGGCAGATGGTGATTTCGTGATTGGTCAGGCCGTCATCCGCCATCACATCCTCCACTCAAAGTCGTCGTGCCCATAATCGGCTCGTGCAGATGTAGGCGTCAAGGGGATGGTGCCTGGCACCACTGACTAGTTGCGATCCAGCGTGCTGCGGTGCTGTTGCTGGACGCGACGCTGTTGCTGAATGCGGTGTTGCTGAATCGCGGCCCGGCGACGCAGCTCGTGCACCGCGCGCGCGCGTTGCTCGGGCGTCAGGCGATTGAACCGATCTCTTAGCTGTTGGCGCTGGTCCGGCCGCATGCGCTGAATCTGACGGTGGGTGCGTCTCAGCGCGTCCTGCTGCTGCGGGTCCAATTGCCGAAACTGATTCAGGCGATCGAGCAACTGGCGCTTACGCTCCGGCGCGAGCCCCTGCCAACGCTCATAGCGCTTGCGCAGATCGCGTTGATCACGACGTTTCATGGTGGCCCATCGCTCGGCGCCGCGCGCCAGGGCTTGCTGGCGCTGATCGCCAAAGCTGTTCCACTGCTCGCGATAGGGATTCAACACCGAGCGCTGGCCTTCACTCAGGTCTTGCCACTCCACGGCAAAGGCCGGCGTGAACAGCAACATCAGTGCCGCCCAAAGAACCGTCTGACCGAAATGCTTCACCTTCATTCGATCGCCTCCTCTTCGCTTGACCTCGGGGCCGGGTCCGCGGCGCCCGCGACACGCTGAAACAGCGTGTCTTCAGTCAAATCTCCAGGACCAACAAATTCACCGTTGGCTTCCACCAGCGTGCCCAGATATTCCAATAGCTCGAGGGATGGCACGTCCTCGTCGTTCGCCTGCACGCCGAGTGAAATGCCCACGAGGAGCCAGATCAGGCCTTGTTTAGCCTGCATCGAATTCACCTTCCTCGACGATCATCCAGGCGACGAACTCCAGATCCTCGAGCAACTCCATTTCCTCTGCGGCGAGCTGTTGTGCCTCGTCCTCGTAGATGCTCGGAAGCGGTGCAGCAGCCAGAAGCCAGAACGCCACGACTGCCGACAGCGTCGCAGTCAGCGCCCCGGCAGGCACGAAAGGCCGAAGCACCGAGAACGCTCCCCGCGCCTCGAGTGACTCGGCGAGCATCACTGCCTCTCGCCGCATCTGCACGAGCCGCGCATTCACTTCCGGCGAAAGCGATGTTTCGCTCTCGTCGAGGAGCGCTTTGGCCCGCTCCACAAATGCGTCGTCGTTTCTCTCACTCATGGACACATTCCTCGAGCGCCGAGCGCAGCTTGTGCAGGGCCCGCGAATAGTGAGTCTTCACGCTGCCCTGCGAGCATCCCATCGCCTTGGCGGTAGACGCCACGTCGAATCCCTCCCACGCACGCAGCAGGAACGCCTGCTGTTGACGCTGTGGAAGGACCTCGACGGCCTGCGATAGTTTCTCGATGCTCATTTCCAGCTCCCAGCGATGCTCGGGATCGGCCCCTTTGCCGTCGGGCATCTGCTCGATGGGATCGACTCCTTCCTCATCGCCCTGTGGTCTCAACCAAACGAACCAACGATTTCGAACCTGACGTCGCCGATGACAATCGGTGATCTTGCTGCGGAGAATCCGATAGAAGAGTGGCTTCCACTCCGCCTCCGGCCGATCCGCATAGCGCCGGGCCAGTGCCATCATCGTGTCCTGCACGATATCGAGCGCGTCATCTACGTCTTTGACAGCATACTGCGCCATCCTGAACGCCCTCTTCTCAACACTGGCCAAGAACCGATTGAGCGCCGCCGCATCCGTCACTCAACTTCCTCCAGGAAAACGCGGCACGTGCCCCGCTATCCTGCTGTTGACTACTTCCTGTCCAGAAATTCACGTCCCTGTGAATTCTTCTGAACGCCTTCTGAACGAATAGTCCCGCCTAGAATGCATGCATTCCGTCAGAGACTCCCTACTCCGCCACGGTCGCCGGCAGAAAGTGAAATGCCATCCGCCGACCCGTCAACACCTGCTCATCGCTAGTGTAGCTGCCGCTCGCATCGATCCTGACAAGGGCTTCGCCCGTGTCCAGGTGCGCACTGACCGCATCCACCAGATCGGCAAAGTTGCGGAACACGTCGATCTCCAACGAACCGCGCATCCGGACTGCATAGAGCCCGAATTCATCCGCTGTGGGCACCAGCGCGATCTGATCCACCGGATTGGTGAGCTCGAGCGGCACCCCCGCGAGGTGCAGCACCTCACGCGAATCGGAAAGATCCAGATCCATGCGATCGCTCGCAAGGCTCGTAAACGGCATGGCCGTGCCATCCGTCCAGACCACGCGCAGGTCCGCGGCGCGGTCTGTGAGGTTGACGTCGATCACGGTGATCGCATCGAAGTCAGGGGGCGCCATGGCGAAGTCATTCACAAGACCTCGCACCCGCACCAGATCCCCCGCCTCGACCCCTGCGAGGGTCAGCCCCATCGTGTCAATCTCGTAAAACGCCGGATCTGCATCGTTGGACGCCACGTCCGCACCCGTGGCCGGCAGACCGGTGCCGGTGAAGTCGAATGCACCGGGACGCAGGCCATTGAGCCAGGCCAGATCCAACGCAAGGGGGTCGGCTTGCACGACACTGCCGGTCAGCTGAGTCACGTGCATGATGGCCTTGCCGGACGTCGCATCCAGCACGTCACCAGCAAGCACACCCACCACCGTAACGCGTTGTCCGACGGAGATGGAATCCTTGGTGAGAAGACCCGTATCGATGATGCGAGCATGAACCTCCGTGTCGTCACCGACGAGCACCTGCACCGTCGTACGGAAGGTGGCGGTGCCGTCGGAGGGCTGCAGGATAGCGCCACGCACGAACAGCGTGTCGAGCTCTCGCTTGGCCACTACGCCTTCCACGAAGTCGGCATCGAAGTTCGGCAGACTCGAGCCTGCGACGACAACATCGGCCATCAAGCGACCGTCCAAGACCATACCGTGGGCCACCACCGGCAGATTCTCGCCAATGTGCGTCGCGAGAGCGTCCACCCCCTCGCTGCCTACAAACATCTCTTCATCAATGTCGAAGTGCGTCTCCGCACCGGTGCCAAACGTAAGTCGGCCAAATTGTGCTGTGCGATGCCGAAAGGGTCGAACGACGAGGGTGACCGCGCCTGTCGTCGTGTTCACGTCGGCCAAAAGCCCGCGTACGCGATGCTCCCGATCGCGCTCGAGCTCGGCCAACGCCACAAGGACAGGCTCAACCATCACCACCGCTTCGGGGTCCGTCGAGATGATCTCGTTCGATGCGTTGAGATCGAAGTCCAGCGTCACGTGGGCAGGCACCCCCGGTACGATGGGAATCAGATCCCGCTCGCCGAGCTGAATCGTGACGTCCAGTGTGCCGAGCTCATTGCCATCGGCGTCTACCACTGCGTCCACCGCGATGAGATTCGTGTCGTCCTGGATGACAATCTCGGCATTCGAGAAGTCGAGAGACACGACGATGCTGTCGTAGAGTCCAACTGGGATGGTCGCGATGGTGAAGAATTCGGAGAGCTCCACGAGCTGAGCAAAATCCACCCGCGTGCTGAGCGGCAGCGTCTCCACGACATCGCCGTTCGCGCGCTGCAACCTCAGCGCGGTGACATCGACCGCATAGGTAGCGAAATCCCCTTCGGCATCGGTGAGCGCAATGGTCACCTCTCCGCTCTGGGGCGTACCCACTTCGCCGAGGGGCTCGGTGGAGCTGCTGCCGCCACTGCATCCCGAGGTAAGCACCAATCCGGTGGCCAGCAAGCTTGCGAGCAGAAACGAGACCACTTCTCGCACCACGCTGCGATCCGGCCGATACGTTCTGATGGGCGCTCGTCTGTACATCAGTGGGCTCGTCTTGCTGCTCATGAACCACCTCCAGGTGTCTTATGATCCTTCTCCACCCTAGAGAACGTCCCCATACGCCTGGGGTTGACGGTCGTACAGCCAAATTTGAGGACTGGATCACATCTCGAGGCTGCCTTGCCGCCATCTGGCGCGAGAATCCACCGTGCAACACAATGCCCCCTCTGCAGGCGTAGGGATTTCGGGCCGTGTTTCGTTATGACGAGATCGTCCCCTGGGGACGTTCCTTCGAAGAGTACCGGGCCATGTTCGCCCTCAGCGAAGCCGATCTCGCGCGGCGCATTCTGGGGTGCGCCGATGGGCCCGCCTCATTCAACGCCATGGCCAGCGAGCAAGGTGCATTCGTCGTCTCGGCGGACCCGCTCTACGCCCTGGATCAGGTCGAAATCCGGCGCAGGATCGACGCCACCTATGACAATGTCATCTCCCAGACCTGGGAGAATCGGGAGAAGTTCGTCTGGCGTCACTTCCGCGATCCGGATGCGCTCGGGCAGGCCCGACGCCAAGCCATGGACCTGTTTCTAGCGGATTACGGGGCATACCCGCACGGGGCATACCCGCACGGGGCGCACCCGCACGGGACGCGCCGTCCCGCGGGGTGCTATGTCGCCGGTACACTGCCCCACCTGCCGTTTCGCGACCAGGCGTTCGAGTTGGCGCTGTGCTCCCACTTCCTGTTTCTGTACAGCGATGGTCTCGACGCCGCATTTCACCAGGGCGCCATCCTGGAGTTGCTGCGAGTGGCCGGGGAGGTGCGCATATTCCCACTGCTGGACTACAACGGGGAGATTTCACCCCATTTGGATGCAGTCACCCAAGCCATTGAATATAAAGGTTTTATTGCAGAGATCGTGGAGGTGGACTACGAGTTTCAGCTAGGCGGGAAGGAGATGCTCAGATGCGTACGCCGGGGAGAGGTCGGTCCTGCCTGATGCGGTGATCGGCCGCGCATTTCATTCCCCAGGTGAACTCCGAGAGGATGGGGATCATGGCAAAGCCGGCGATCAGCAGGCTCATGCATTGCGTCGAGCCTTCCAACTGGTACCAATTCCGCACGTTATACATGTCGAAGCCGAAAAACCCCCAGAAATACAAGAACATAGCGCCAGTAGAGGCCACAGCCAAGGTGCGGACCACCCAGAGATTGAGATCACGTTTGAGAGCGGTGAATGCGAGGGTAGCGCCGAAGAGAAAATAGAGGGACCAAAGCGGGGTGGGCCCATCGAGTTGGAGCGCTGCGAGTGCAAGAAAGACAATACCCACAGCGCCGTTTACGTACTGCATATGTTTCTCTCCCAGCCGCGCTTTTTCGCTTATGCCGGCTTGGACTTAAGTTAAACAGAAGTATCCGAGCGGCGCAATGTGTGTGTCATATATACACAATCCAGTGGAAAGCGGCTACCGAATTACCCATAGGCGCCAATTGTCCGACAATCCAGGCAAATGCCATCAAATTGGACTCCTCGGCGGACCGCGGGTTCCATGGTCGAGGGCACCCCAAACCAAGTCTGGACCGTCGTAATCAGGTGTCGCCGGAATTTCCCCACGAATCGAGTGTCCTTGGCCCAGGACAATTATCATGAGCCATCAATGTCTTTTCAGGGGGAACAATCCATGGCCAATGTGCTCTACGAGACCGATGGTGAAATCGTCGTCGTCACGATCAACCGACCCGATGTGCGCAATGCGGTGGACGGGCCCACGGCATCGGAACTCGCCGATGCTTTTCGTCGCTTCGACGCCGACGACCAACTGGCGGTGGCAATCCTCACGGGAGCCGATGGCTATTTCTGCGCGGGGGCCGATCTGAAGGCGGTTGCCGAGCGCCGTGGGAATCGCGTGCGCCGCTCTGGCGAAGGGCCCTTGGGACCCACGCGCATGCTCCTGTCGAAACCGGTCATTGCGGCGGTGGAAGGCTATGCCGTCGCGGGGGGGCTGGAGCTTGCGCTGTGGTGCGATCTGAGAGTTGCAGCGCGCGATGCGGTGTTCGGCGTCTTCTGCAGACGTTGGGGCGTACCCCTCGTGGATGGCGGCACCGTGCGTCTTTCGAGAATGCTGGGGCACTCCCATGCCCTGGATCTGATCCTCAGCGGTCGCGGCGTATCGGGAGACGAGGCAAGGATGATGGGCCTTGCGAATCGGCTGAGTGAACCCGGCATGGCATTGCAGGACGCGAGGGCCCTGGCGCAACAGCTTGCCATGTTTCCCCAGCGCTGCATGCGCAGCGACCGCATGTCCTCGTACCGCCAGTGGGACCTTTCCCTCGATGCGGCCCTCGTCGAAGAATCACGCATGGGAACAATGGTCATTCGCTCCGGCGAGACGCAGGAAGGCGCGGCGCGATTCGCAGCGGGCGCCGGGCGCCACGGAAGCTTCGAGAATTTGTAGGAGCGCCTGTCGAGAACTCGTCGTAGGAGCGGCCCGGCCGCTCCTACATCGCAAAGCGCAACGGTGCCTTAGCCAGTTACTACAGCGGTAGGACGAAGCGCGTAGCGTTCGGTGAGAGTTTTCAACTTCTGACGGCGACGTACCCGCAACGAAGACCAGCTTTCTCGGCCCCGACGGCAATCTGATGTGTGGCGCTACGTTTCGGTGGCAAGATTTACAATCTCGCGTTCGAGCCAGTCCATGCCTCGATGGGCCCATGCCCGATGCTCACGCGGCGTGAGCTTCAAAAGTTGAGGCTCGCCTCGAAATAGATGCACCTCTTCGTATTGTGGGTATTTCGCCCGCAGCGCTTGCGCAGCGGGGGAAGCTGCGAGTCCCGCCCCGGTTTCAATCACCGCCTCGCCGTCGATGCGCACCCACCACAACAGGCTCCAGTCGTCGTCATAGGCATCGAGCAGCAGAGAAAAGCGCGGATCACGCTCCAGGTTCTCGACCCGCGCAAGCTGCGCCGACCTCTTGGGTTTGCCGTCGACGGCAGACCAGATCGAACCGTCCGCGGGCGCAAATACCACCGGTACCAGATGGGCACCGCTCCCGCCGACGGTGCCGAGCCTCGCCACCGGCCACACCGACAGCAAGCGCCATAACGAATCCGTTGGTAGCTCCGGCATTGTCCACCTAGCGCAGAGCAAACGTTCGGCCGTAGTATACGGAGCTCCACAAAAAAGAGAGCTTCAGCCATGGCCAACTTCGGCATCCAGATGTTCCCCACGGATAACGCCATTCAACCGGTGGAGCTCGCACGGGCCGTCGAGGAG
>JAPULC010000420.1 GCA_027295305.1 Gammaproteobacteria bacterium | reverse complement strand
GACCTGTCAAACAGCGACCGGCTCCCCCTCCCAGAGCGCATCGAACCTCGAGAGGAGCTCGTCGCCATCTTCGCCATCGGCGCCATCTTCGCGCTCGCGGATACATTGCTCGATGAACGCGCGTTGATTTTTCCTCTGCGTCGGCGGGACGTTCTCCGTGTTCCACTTCACGATGCGCTCCCACAACGGATCGATGAACTCAGCCCCTTTCACCCGGCGGCCGTCGGAAGTCTTGAAGGTGAACCCCCGGAGCTCGGATAGGAATAATTGCAGATAGGCCACGTGTGGCTTCTCGTCCACCCGGATTAGATCGACGAGCTTCGCCGCAATCTCGGCCTGCTCACGCCGATCGGTGAATAGCGTCGGATCGCGCATGATGCCCGCATTGAACAGAAAACCCTTCTCTGCCCGGATCTCGATCATCAGAAGACCCATCAACTGCTTGATCAATGCCTCGTAAGGCCCAGGTACCTCGGGAAGCTCCCGTTCGTCGGCGCCGGGGCGCCCACCACGCTGCGGGATCTCCGGTATCGGATAGGCGTTCTCTCCCAACACCAGATCTCGCGCCACGAACCACATCGTGTCGTGGGCGCCGATCTCCGAGCCCACGGCGCCTCCCTCGTCCAGCCCGTGTGCGACGAATAGTCCCTTGTTCAGGTGACCGGTGGTGGTCTCGGTGATGTCCTCTTCCACAATTTTCTGAAAGTCCGGGGCGACGATGTTCGCCAGGGCCTTACCGCGCCCCTCGATGATTCCGGTGGTGGATATGGAGTTCCACAACGGCCGACCGATGCCGTGGTCCAGCAACAATTTCATCTGGGCATGGTTCGGATAGTGTTCGGACTTCAGGATGCGCGTGGATGCATCGATCAGATCGCCGCCCGCGGCGAGAAAATTCTCTCGCCAGGCGTCGATGGCCGGCCAGCGTTTGAGGGTGCGCGGCGAATGATATTCACCGTCGGCGTCATAGCCCCCATGCAGCCGATGCCCCATGGCCTCGCTGAAACGGACGTATTCGTGCTCGGAGAGAATCTCTTCGGTGGCGTAGACGAGCTGAGGCATGTGACCTTCCATTTCGTATCGAGGTTGCCGTTCGGCGCATTGCCCGGCCGCTCAGCGCATCGCCTGAATGACGCCCTCGGCAAATGTTTTCATGTAGTCGATCGCGGGGCCATCAGCGCCAGCGTACGCCGGCACGGGATGGGGTACCACCACCTCAATCGGAAACCCGAAATCCAAGACATGCTCGAGCTGGGCTTTCACTGCGCCCAGATCGCCGTGAAGGGAGAACGCGTCCACGGCCCCATGCGGCAGGAAAGCCACCTCCCGCCCGCTCGCATAGAGGTCGCGCGCATGATGAAAGTCCGGCCAAACCCGCGCCTTCAGCGACTCCACATCCGGGCCGTCCCATGCGACGCCACAACGCTCGAAGAGCATCGGGGAATATTCGTAATAACCCGCGGCGATGGAGCGCGCGACCATCTCCTCCCTCTCCGGATCGTCGCAAAGGACCACATGCAACACAAGACCAAGTGCGATGCTCCCGGGGTCGCGCCCCGCCTCCCTGGCGCCTGCGTGGATCTCCTCTATCGCCGCTGCGATGTTTGCCCGGGTCGTCCCCACCCGAATGAAAACGCCGTCGGCAACGCGCCCTGCCATGCGTAACGTTTTCGGTCCCTGCGCCGCGATCCACACGGGAACCGCCGACGCGTGGCGAAGGCGTGCGGGCCTCTGGGCTCCCGCCTCGACGCTCTCCCCGGCAAGCAGTCGCTTGATCAGATCCGTCGCGGACTCCAGGGTCTTCACCCGTGCCGGTGAACGACCCATCAATCGCACCGCGGTATCCCCGACTCCCAGGCCAACCAGCGTGCGACCCGGCGCAATTCGATCCACCGTGGCAATCGAGCCTGCAATCACGGCGGGATGGCGCATGACCGGATTTTCGATGAGCGGGCCAAGCTTGATGGCCTCAGTGCGTCGTAGCGCTTCGGCCAACATCACATAGGGGTCCTGCACGAGCAGCGGCGATGACGGAACGAATCCGTATTGCCACCCAAGGGATTCCGCGCGGGCGGCGCTCTGCCCAAACGCCGTGGGCGAGCTCATCTCTAATCGATTGAGTCCGAACGCGACTGCCATGCCTCAATGCACCTTCAGCCGCGAGAGGAGAGCCGAGAGATCGATGCGATAGAGCTCGGCGACGTTGTCACACAAGATGGCGCGCCTCTGCTCATCCGTCAGCACCGCGCTCTGCTCTGCAAGCATCTCCTGCGACCAGGGCCACGTGGAATCCGAATGCGGAAAATCGTTGGCCCACATGAGGCGTCGCCAGTTCATCTGATCGGCCGAGCGAAATGCCACCCAATCGTCCTGAAACGTAGTGTAGATATTCTCGGCAAAGTATTCCGACGGCAGCTTCGCAAGCTCGACGTCCGGTGCGAGCCAGTTGCGGTGCCGTTTATACGCATGATCCATCCGATACATGTAGTGCGGCACCCATCCTGCATCGGCTTCAACGCACACCACCTTGAGCTCCGGGTAGCGCTCGAAGACTCCGCCGAAGATGAGTGTTCCCATGATGTCCTGATTGGCGCGGATGATCGCGAGAAAGCCGTTGATGCGCGGCCCGCGCACGGGACCACTGCCGCGGCTGGTGAGGATGTGAAACGACAGCGGCAGTCCGAGCTCGATGGCCCTTTCCCAGAACGGGTTGTATATCTCGGCGTCGTAATCTTCCTCGGCAGGATTGCCGGGCATCATCACACCGCGAAGTCCGAGGCTGTCGATGGCCTCGAGATCCTCGATCCCCTCGTCAACGCTGCGCATGGCGGTCTGGCCGCAGCCGAGCAAACGATCCGGATGCGCACTGCAATATTCCGCGATCCAGCGGTTGTACGCATCGAAGCACGCTTTCTTGTAATCGAAGTCCTCGTGATTGCAAAGCATTAGCCCGACGGTTGGATAGATGACTTCCGCCGATACGCCGTCGCGAGCCTGATCGTCCATCCTCGCGTCGGGATCCCATCCACCGCGGTGAAGCTCCTCGAACTTGACTCCCGATGTCGTGATCTCTTCCGGCCGTTTGCCCGCGGCGGCCACCAACCCCAGGGGGATCGGACGCTCCATGCCGTGGATCACGAACACGTCCCCCGCCTCACCGGCGTCGACAATCCGCGGCGCCTTATCCTTCCACTTGCTATCGATGTAGTCGACGTAGGTGCTCGGATGCTCCGTGATGTGGGAGTCCGCTGAGATCACGGGAAATTCCATAGAGAACAGCCTCCTACCCTGTAAGTTGTTTCGCCATCCGATGGAAATCCGGATCGCGTTTGCGAAGCATGATCGCAGCCGCCGTGTCACCCTCGGCATTGCGGATGTCGCCGCGCGCACCGCGCTCGACGAACATTCGGAAGTGTTTCTTGTCGCTCGCCTTCTTCAGCATGTAGTGCAACGCCGTCATGCCTCTGACGTCCTGAAAGTCCGGATTGCTGCCGGCATCGAGGAGCATTCTGGCGGCCTTGAACTTGCTGTATTTCACGGCACCGAGAAGCGGTGTTTCTCTCTCCGCAACTGCTTCCAGGGGTGCCCCCTTTTCCACCAGCAGGTTCACCATCTTGGGGTCTTCGTAGAAGCAAGCTGCCCACAGACAGTGCTCGGGGGTCGATCCGAATTCCAGCAGGAATTTCGCGAGCGCGATGTTGCGCCCGCGCGCCACCGCGTACCACAGGGGCGTGGCGTGCCAGTCACCCTCGGTGAACGCGGGCCCGTTGATATCAATGCCCCGATCGAGGAGCAAGCGCGCAAGTCTGACGCTGTCCTTCGGGTTCAGTCCCCGTTTCTTGGAAACATCCACACTTCCACACAGGTGCAGCCAGTTGCGTCCGCGCTCATCGCGAAACTGAAGCAGATCCGGCTTCTCCTGAAGCCCGGCGGCCACGTCGTCAACACGGAACTCCTTGACCAGGTTCTGCATTCTCGTCTTGGAAATCACCTGAGCGCCCTCCCCGTCAGTCGCTCGCGTGCAGGCTTCGGATCTTACCATCCGATCTTCTTCCGGACAGGGGTTGCGCTGCAGGCGGCAGGACAGTCACCATCAGCAACCAGAGGACTGACAGCAGGAGCAAAGACAATGCACAAAGACACCATCGCTGCCTCGACCGTAGGAATTCTCGCCGATACCCACGACAACATCTGTCCCTGGGATCAGGTGCTCGAGAAGATTCGTTCCGCGTTCGAAGGCGTGGACGCCATCATCCATTGTGGCGACATCTGCACGGCGAAGGCGCTCGAGGATCTTGCAGCCATAGCGCCGGTCTATGCGGTGCGCTCCGGCATGGACCCGGAGCCGAGCCCACCGACGCTCGTGGAGGGTCCGCGTATTGTGGAAACTCCCCACGCCACGCTCGGCATCGTCAATGCCCTCGATCCTGAAGCCCTCGACCTGGAGATCGGCGACAGCATCAAGTTCGGATCCGTCTCCGCCGATGGGCTTTGCGACCGGTTGTTCGGTCAGCCCGTGGACGCGGTGATCTTCGGAGGCACCCATGTGGCCTGCCTTGCCAACGAAAGCGGCAAGGTCTTCCTCAACCCCGGAAGTCCGTCGCTTGCGGAAACCACGAGTGTCGCGCGCCTGACCATCGCCAAATCGTTGATCACCCCGGAAGTCATCACGCTCACTTAACGGTGCCAGGCACCGGTGCCTGGCACGACGGGAGTTGG
>JAPULC010000042.1 GCA_027295305.1 Gammaproteobacteria bacterium | reverse complement strand
CCTCATTGGATTGTTGCCGGCCGCGCTCGAGGCGCCGTTCTCCAGTCACGATGTTGCACGCGCATTCGGTCGTTCCCTCGGATTTGCTCAGAGAGTGTGCTATTGCCTCGCCCATGGTGGTGCAGTGCGTCAGATCGGCTTCAGAGACCGGGCCCGACTCTACGAGTACGAGCTCAAATACGCACCGTGACCCTTGAGGAGCTCAATGCTCGTGTATGGACGAGAGCACCAGCTCCATGGCAACCGCCGGGTCGATCTCGTAGGCCACCTCCACGTTGGGTGCAGGTGCATCCTTGGCACTGCGTTCGTCCACCACGGTCATTCCGCGCGTCAGCTCGCCGTCGAGCTCCACCTGTACGTGACGATCGCCGAAGCTGAAAATCTGGGGATGGGTGACCGCAAGAACCGCACACGGATCATGCAACGCGGCGCGCCGTTCCCCACGCAACTCGGCCATGCGACCATGCAGATAGTCCAGCAATGCGGCGACGAACGGTGCGACGACGCCCCCGGCGACGGCGTCGGATCGATCGCGCAGGCGCGCGACGATTGCATCGTCCGTCATGAGCTGATGGGTGAGGTTCAGACCGCACATGCGGATTGTTGCTCCACTCCTGAACACGACGTCGGCGGCTTCGGGGTCCGCCCAGACGTTGAACTCCGCCACCGGGCTCACGTTGCCGACATGGGTGCTGCCACCCATGATGGAGATACCCGCGATTCGGTTGACGAGGTCGGGGTCTTTCTCCACGGCGTGGGCTATGTTGGTTAGGGGCCCTATGGCAACGAGCCAGATGTCGGTTTCATGGCGGGTGGTGTCGCATATGAAAGCCACTGCATCGCGGCTTGCGGGCTTGCGCACGAGTGGCGGTAGCACCGGACCCTCGAGACCGCTCTCGCCGTGAACGATTGCCGCATGCAGCGCGGGGGCGGCGAGGGGATGTGCAGCTCCTTGATGAACCGGCGTTTCGATGCCAAGGAGCTGAGTTACGATCAGAGCGTTGCGCGTGGTGAGCTCCAGCGGGGCGTTGCCGCTGACCGTGGTGATTCCCACGAGGCGGGTGAATTGGGCCGCCAGCATGATGGCTATCGCATCGTCGTGGCCCGGGTCGCAATCCAGAATGATTGCAGGTGTCGATCGAAGCTCCATGGGTTATGTTTTCCTTGAGATGAAACTGATGAAAGCGCCGTCGTTTCCCCAGCTCTGGTCGCGGATTGCCGACAGATATCCGCGGCTCGCAGAGCAATTGCGCGAGCGTACCCTCACGCCGGACGAAGCCCGCAGCTTCTACGATCACCTTGGCCGCAAGCTGGACTGGCACGCATTCTACGAAAACCCCGCGTTGGATGAGCTGATTGAACATCTCGAGCTCTCGCAGGCAAGTCATGTGCTGGAGTTCGGCTGCGGTACGGGACGCCTGGCGGAGAAGATGTTTTCGAATCTTCCCGAGAGCGCTCGCTACTGGGGTCTCGACATCAGCCGCACCATGGTGGAGCTTACACGCGCGCGCCTCGAGCCTTTCGGGGAGCGGGCAGAGGTCCATCAAAGCGATGGTGGCCCGCGGCTGCGGGTCGAGACCGGGGGCTTCGACCGACTCGTTTCCACCTACGTGCTCGATCTGTTATCGGACGACGACATCGCCGCCTTCCTCGAGGAGGCCCACCGGCTGCTTGCACGCGGGGGATTGATGGGACTCGTGAGCCTCACCCACGGCTACACCACGTCGGCGCAGCTCTTGGAGCATCTCTGGGTCGGCCTGCACCGGCTGAATCCCGCGTGGGTCGGAGGCTGCCGGCCGCTTCGATTGTTGGACCATCTACCCGCAGGCGGCTGGAAGGTGCGCTATCACCGAGTCGTCACGAGCTACTTCGTCTCTTCCGAGATCCTGATCGCTCAGCACGCCTGAAAAGTTCCCAGAAGTAGCAGAGTGCTTGCATTATCATTCGATATTTCTATAATTGTCGAAATATGGAATCATCATGGAATCACGTGGAATCAATAGAAGCCGTCAACGCACTCGCAGCCCTCGCCCAGGAGCATCGTCTGGCGATCTTTCGACGCCTGGTGCGCGCTGGCCCCGATGGGATATCGGCCGGTGAGATTGGCCGTAAGGTCGGGCTCGCACCCGCCACGTTGTCCTTTCACTTGAGGACGCTCTCCCAGGCGGCGCTTGCCACCTCGCGACGCGAAGGTCGCACGATCTTCTATGCGGCGAACTACGACGCGATGTGCTCGTTGCTGTGCTATCTCACAGAGGACTGCTGCGGTGGGACCTGCGGTGCGTACAGTTTGAAGGAGGCAACAGGATGAAACGTTTACATGTCAGCATTGGAGTGGAAGACCTCGCCAAGTCCGTGCGCTTCTACGAGGCACTCTTCGGCCGCGAGCCCACCCTGCACAAGACCGATTACGTGCAATGGATCCTGGATGATCCGTCGGTGAATTTCTCCATCGTCGATGGCAGACAGGGCGGGGTGACGCATCTAGGCATTCAGGCGGAAAACGAGCAGGAGCTCGAGGAAATCTACGCACGCTTCGACGCCACCGACCAGGCAATACTCGATGAAGGCGAAACCACCTGTTGCTATGCGCGCTCCAACAAGCAGTGGGTATCTGACCCTCAGGGGATTCGTTGGGAAGGTTTTCTCACCCA
>JAPULC010000419.1 GCA_027295305.1 Gammaproteobacteria bacterium | reverse complement strand
AAAGCGCGCGTCGCGCTCACCACGTGTCGATCGAGTGTTTCTTCACGGTTTGGTCGAACTTGCGTGTGAGAAGACGTAGCACCCGAACGATACGCTCCCGCGTCTCGCTCGGCGCAACCACGTCGTCGAACGCATTGGTGTTTTGGACCACCGAAAACCCATCCTTTCGACCGATCTCCGTGGTAGGCCAAGCGAGGCAAAATGCAGGAACCCCGGAGCGCTCGAGAATCCGCACATGATGCTGCGTCCCAGGCCGTACGCCCGTCGGATCTGAACGCTGAGACTCGGGACGCTACGATGCTGGTGGGCCATGATGCTCGGCGTCGCGACCGCGTGGGCTCGCCAGTTCGAAGGCATATATGCGCAAGGCGCAGTCCGGCGTGGTTCGTCGGGCGCCATCCGATGACGGGGTTCTCGACTCGAAGCTTCGAACGCAGCCTCAGCTCTGCCATGAGCCAGACCGGCCAGATGATGGCCTCCTCCCCTCGCTCACAAGGCTCCAGCGGTGCTGGTGGCGGCGGGTTTTCCGGTGGCGGCGGTGGTGATGGCGGCGGCAGTTCCTGGTAACGTCTCGCCGGTAGGCAATGCACTACCCTGACCATCGACCGGCATCTATGCAGCAACCGGTCGACAATCGGCAAGCGATGATTCCCGAAACCCTCGTCCTCGATGCCCAGCAAGGCGACGCAGAAGCGCTGGCAGAGCTGGTGGCCCTCGCGCGGCCCGCCGCTGAAGCCACGGCACGGCGTCACATGGAATCGGCGGACGCCGACGACGTCGTGCAGAACGCGATGCTCGCCGTGCTGACAAAGCTCGAACAGCTAGCAGACCCGAAACGCTTCGTAGCTTGGCTTCGGCAGATCGTCGTGAACGAGGTGCGCAACGAGCATCGCGGGACTTCGCGTCAGCTCCACGCCCAACTGAAACTCTTTGCGGAACCGCGCACAGCGCGCAGCGTACAGCCGACACTCAATTTCCGCGCCGCAATCGACCGGCTACCCGCGAACCAACGTCATGTGCTGATGCACCGCTACGTGGACGGCAATTCATACGCAGAAACCGGAGCGAACCTGGGCATATCCGTGCCCTTGGTGCGAAGCCGACTGCAGCGAGCACGCATGCAACTACGCAAGGAGCTTCCGATGACCGATGCCGCAAAGCCGATCGATCTGACCCCAAACGACCTTCACGCCCTGGTGCGCGCGAACCGCTTCCGCGCCAACGACCCGAAAGTTCCCTTTTTCGGCATCCTGCTCGAAGCGGCGGGTCGTGCGGTGGCCACCGATGGACACCGATTACTGATTCAGGAAATCCCCGCGCTGCGCGAGCTGCCCGAAGATCTGCTCGTCGAGCCGAACGGGCTCGAAGATTCCAGCTTTGGCACCGAGCCCGGCTCGTTCACCACAAAGCTCGACGAAATCGAGATCAAGACGCCGACGGATCACTGGGCCTGGGGGATTCGCGACGATGCTTTTCCGGACTACCGAAAGGTGCTGCCCGACAGTCCTCGGCTATCCATCGAGATCGATCCGGCGCTTCTGCGTCAGGCACTGGCGGAGATCGAGCCTTTTCTTGGCCCGCGCCACCCGACACTGGACGGATTTGCCTACCTGCCGACTGTCGAGATCGAGATCAGCACCGCGGCGCGGCGTTTTACGCTCACCAGCACCGATGTCATGGGCTATCAGGCCCCTGGCAAAGGCGTCGACTCACGCCCGCCGCCGCCGGTCAGCCGTTGGGAGCACCAGGCGAGCTTCGCCATCGACATCGTCGCCGGACACGCGGACTCATTTTGTTGCTTCATCAACGCACACTACCTTGCGGACGCCTCGAACGCGGTGTCCGAGGGCACACCACATACCCTCCAGCTTTTCGCACCGCACACCGTGATCGTACTCAAGAGCGGCGACGGCACCCGCACATCGCTCACCATGCCAATGGCGTGAGAGAGGTCCAGTAGCCGCAGCCCGCTGAGCTATCGCGACTCGGCCTCTGTCTGCCGGGCAGGGCTGCGCTTGCCCGATCGGCCGGGTTGACTCGCGGCCACAGGTTCCGCCAAAGTCTCAAAATGCCGTAGGCGATCTCTCCACAACATACGCGTGGTGTACTGCGCGTGATCGTCAACTATCGGGCAGGGAACAACGATTGACGCCGGGGAGTCTCCGGCCAGGAGAAAGCCATGGACCGCCGAACCTTCCTCACTCTGACTCTCGCCAGCCTCGCGGGGCTGGTCCTCGCCGCGTGTGATGGCGGCAGCGCCGCACCTGGGGGCGGGGCCGGGGCCGGGACTCCCGATCTCGTCCCCATCCCACAGATCTCCTCCTTCAACCCCCTGAGCTTCAGCTTCTGCAAACGGGATGACGACGGACTTCATGTCACGGTGAAAAACCAGGGACCCGGCACCGCCCCCCAATCGATCACCCGCATCGACTTCGGATCCGCGGGCGGACCATTCGATGTCCCCACTTCATCGCTGAATCCAGGGATCTCGGTGGACGTGACGCACGCGATCCCGCTGGGCTGCTTCAACCCGGACTGCGACTTCACGATCGTAGTGAACCATGGCGACGCCGTGGACGAAGGTGGCGCTGACGGCAATAACGAGGTCTCGGATCGCTGCATCGGCTGATGAAGCCAATCCAGGACACCATGATCTTGATCATTCGCGGGGATTGAAAGGTAACGATCGATGACCGAAATCAACACGGTGCTGGGGCCCATCTCGCCCGACGATCTGGGGTTCACGTTGATGCACGAGCACGTGATGGTGAGCGGGGGTGGGTTGTACCGGAGCTATCCCGACCTCCTCGGCCCGGACCGGGAAGCAACCGCCATTGAATGCCTGAAGCGCGCAAAAGCGGAAGGCATCGACACGATGGTGGACGCCACCACGTTCGACCTCGGGCGTGACGCCGAGTTGCTTGCGGCCGTTTCACGCGGCTCGGGGGTGAACATCATCAACGTCACGGGGTGGTGGTTGGACGTGCCGCGCTTTCTCTACGGCGTTTCCGCCAACCAGATGGCAAAAGAATTCATTCGCGACATCGAAGAGGGCTTCAGGGGCACCGACATCAAAGCCGGTATTCTCAAATGCGCGGCCGACTTCGAGGGCGTGACCGAGCGGTTGGAGGTCATGACGCGCGCGGTTTCACGCGCGCACACGCAGACCGGTCTGCCGATCATGGTGCACTCGTTTCCAACGGGTCACGTGGCGCGCCGCCAAATCGAGATCTTCACTGACGAGGGCGTCGATCTCACGAAGGTCAAGATCGACCATTCCAATGACACCACCGATACCGAATACCTGAAGTGGATTCTCGATCAGGGTTGCTATCTCGGCCTCGATCGCTATCCCGGCCGGCACGTCAGCCCCCACATGCGCACAGTGACCATGAAGGCCCTGATCGACGCGGGTTATGCGCAGCAGTTGTGTCCGTCGCACGACTGCATTTGCCTGCATGTTTTCAAGGAGAACGCCGACGGCACGATGCCCGAGGAGCACGCGTTCAAACGCAGCAACGTCGATCAATATCTATACATTCATCGCCACGTGATCCCCGATCTCATCGAGATGGGCGCCACCGAGGCGACGATTAGCACGATGTTCGTCGACAACCCGAGGCGGTTCTTCGGCGGCGACTGATCACTTGCGAGCTACACGCTGGCAGAAAGGAGGCATGCAATGCCCGCTTTGGATGGGATGAGAATTCTCGACATGACTCAGTACGAGGCCGGCACCTCGAGCACGCAAGCGCTTGCGTGGTTGGGCGCCGATGTGGTGAAGATCGAGGCGCCAGAGCACGGCGATCCCGGCCGTGCGGTGGGACTGAGCCCCAACCGCGAGTACTCCGCTTACTTCTGCAACTGGAACGCGAACAAGCGCAGCCTTGCGCTCGACCTGAAGAAGCCCGAGGGACACGACCTCTTCATGCGGCTGCTGCCGCAATTCGACGTCTTTGTCGAAAACTACGGCCCGGGTGTCATCGAACGGCTCGGGCTCGATTACCCGACTCTGCGAGCCGTGCACCCCACCTTGATCTATGCCCGGCTGAAGGGTTTCGGCACATCCGGTCCGTACGCTGACTTCAAGAGCTATGACATGATCGCGCAAGCCGCCGCGGGAGCCTTTTCGGTGACGGG
>JAPULC010000418.1 GCA_027295305.1 Gammaproteobacteria bacterium | reverse complement strand
AAGGCGCCCCCGGCTAAAGCCGCTCCCACAGAGTTTTTCGAGGTCCCTTGAAGCCGCTTCTACGACGTTCTTGGACATGGCCTGATGTCAGACGAGCTGGAACGATTGGTCGGGGCCGTACGTGAAGCGTATGCCGCGGGGCAAGCCCTCGAGATACGAGGTGCCGGCACGAAGGCTTTTCTGACGCGACGCTCCGAGGGAGAAGGCCTGGATGTGACTGGACATTCGGGGGTGATCAATCATCAGCCCACGGAGCTGATGATTACCGCGCGCGCCGGAACGCGCTTGCGCGACATCGAAGAATTGTTGGGGGCTCACAATCAGCGGCTGCCATTCGAACCTCCGTTCGTCGAAGACGCGACGCTGGGTGGTACCGTGGCTGCAGGAATATCCGGACCCCGACGACCCTGGGATGGGGCGGTGCGCGATGCGGTGCTCGGGGTGACCTTGGTGAATGGCGAGGGACGTCATCTCAGATTCGGCGGCGAGGTGATGAAAAACGTGGCCGGATACGATGTCTCACGCCTCGTGTGCGGCGCACACGGCGCCCTCGGTCTGTTGACGAGCGTGAGCTTGAGGGTTTTACCCAAGCCCGAGGTAGAAACGACCCTCGCCTTCGAACTCGATCGGGACGAGGCGCTCACCCGAGTCTGCGGATGGGCCCGGACCGCGCTGCCGATTTCGGCCACACATCACTTCGGCGATTTGCTGCGGGTACGCCTCTCCGGTACCCGTGAGGGCGTTGTGTCCGCGGCGCAGGAGCTCGGCGGTGCGGAGCTTGCCGATGCGAGCCGTTTCTGGCGTGACGTTGGTGACCAGAAATCGGAGGATTTCCAGGGCAAGACCTCCCAGGGCAAAGAATTGTGGCGATTCTCGAGTACCCCCGCAGCGCCGTACCCGGCGCTTGATGGTGCCTGGATCACCGAATGGGCCGGTGCGCTTCGCTGGTACTGCGGCGAGCTGGATCCGGCCACGGCATTCGAGCAGGCCAAGGCGCTGGGCGGCCATGTCATCCGTTGGCGTGGTGGTGAACCATTGCATCAGCCCCTCGAGCCCGCGGTGATGAAATTGCATCGAAGGCTGAAGGAAGCATTCGATCCGAAACGCATCTTGAATCCCGGCCGCATCTACGCGGACATCTGATGCGCACCCAGCTTCATCCGGACATCATCGGGACCGAGCGGGGGCAGGAAGCCGAAGCCATTCTGCGCAGCTGTGTGCACTGTGGCTTTTGCCTTGCCACCTGCCCGACGTATCAGCTCCTCGGCGATGAGCTGGACAGCCCCCGCGGGCGGATCTATCTCATCAAAGAGATGCTGGAGCTCGATACTGCCGGACCGCTGACCCAGCGACATCTCGACCGTTGCCTCACGTGCCGTGCATGCGAGACCACCTGTCCCTCGGGCGTGGACTATGGAAGGCTCCTGGAGATCGGCCGCGAATATGTCGAGCTCAAGGTGTCACGCCCCCTCCTCGAGCGTGTGTTGCGCTGGCTCATGCTGCTTGTGGTGCCCTATCCCGGGAGGTTGGGGCCGCTCCTTCGCATCGCGCAATGGCTGCGTCCGCTCATGCCCTCGCAGTTGGCGCAGAAGATTCCCGAGCGAGAACGTAGCGTTCGGGTACCGACCGGCGATTTCGCCGATGCGACGCGCAAGGTGGTGTTGCTTGAAGGTTGCGTGCAGCGGGTGACCCGGGGCTCGACCAACCAGCACGCACGCGCGTTGTTGAATGCGCTGGGAGTCGAGGTCATCGGTCTCGCCGACGAGGTCTGCTGCGGCGGTCTTGCTCTCCACCTGGGTCATACGTCCGAGGCCGAGACATTCATCGCGCACAACGTCGACGTACTCCACCGGGCCATTGCCGAGGGTGTTGAGGCCATCGTCTCGAGCGCAAGCGGGTGCGGGGTGACCGTCAAGGACTACGGCCATCTGCTTCGGCATGATCCGAGCCGCAGAGAGCGCGCCGAGGCTGTGGCGCGCCACACCCGTGATCTCGCGGAGTACGTGCTCGCCCTCGACGCGGATGTTCCCAGAGTGGGCGAGGGGGTGCGCGTGGCATTTCAGGCGCCCTGCACGTTTCAGCACGGCCAGCGCCTGGGAAATGCGGTGGACAGGCTGCTCGAGCAGGCGGGTTACGAGATGGTGCCGGTGCCCGATTCACATCTCTGCTGCGGCTCGGCAGGGGCCTATTCGCTGCTTCAACCTGAAATCTCGAATGCGCTGCGCGAGCGCAAGCTCGCGGCTCTGCGGGCAGGCTCCCCCGATGTGATAGCCACCGCCAATATTGGCTGTCAGCTGCATTTAGAGGCCGGTTCTGAAGTGCCGGTCAAGCACTGGATCGAGCTTCTTACGGAGTAATTTAGACCTGCGTCTCATCTCTGTGAGGCCTCCGAGGCTATCCTCTTGACGAGGATTTTCGCGGCTCGACCACAGTGGCAATTCGGACGCTCTTCTGCCTCATCATCACCCTCGTGCTGGTTCCGTCTTTGACGCAAGCAGAGGTCTACAAGTGGGTGGACGAGTGGGGCAAGACGCACTTCGGAGACCGGCCGCCGGACGAGGGTGTAGCCGAGAAGGTCAAGATCAAAGCACCCCCTACCGAGGCCCAGCGCCTCGAAGCCCAGGCGCGAGCCGACGCGCTCGCTGAGATCCAATTCAAGCGAGATCACGTGAAGGGCACGATGGCTCGCGAGCGTAGAAACGACGAGCGCAAGCAGCAGTTGGCCGACAACCAGCGCAGCCAGAAATGTCTTTCAGCTCAGCGCAACCTTCGCATTCTGGGCATGCAGCGCCCGATCTACTACACGAACGAAAATGGCGAAGAGGTCTACGTGAGCGACAACGAACGCGAGCTGCAGAAGCAGCAGGCCAACCGGGAAGTGGACCAGTACTGCAGCTGAAGCCCAACGCCTCTTTCTCCCCATGCCGTTTCGTTGTGCCTGGCTGGTGCCGGGAAGTCGATCGCGAAGATCCGTTCTATGAGTAACGACGGCATTGAGCACGACTTCGCCATCAACTTATTCGCGCGACAGGCGTAGTTGCACGTCTGACCCCGTCGTTCGACCGGTATCCAAACGCCGATCTGCTCGAACCAGCCGCCGCGAAACGTCACGCCAACCGTCGACGTTTGCCCAAGATTCCGCGGCACTCCCCATCGGTGGGAGGACCATAGCCTGGCCCTAGACACATCTACGCAGCTTGCAAAGAGCTAAGGTTAAGGGGGCGTTCGGCCTCCAGGGGAACCGAGATGAAGATCCTAATGATCGGAGACGATGCTCAGACGGCAGCCTTCATTGCAACTGGCTCGCAGGAGCACGGTCACAGGGTCGAGCTCGCGGCCTGCGGCAGAGGCGGATTACTACTTGCCGCGGGAGAGTCCTACGATCTCATGGTTGCGAATGCTCCTGGAACTCGACGGGCTATCTATCGTCAAACCGGTGCGAAGTGCAGGCGTCGAGACGCCGGTGCTGTTTGTGACGGCCCTTCTACCTGGTGAAGACAGCTGGGCGACGACTGGTCGAGAGGCAGCTACGGCACCCGCGTGCGTAATGCCATAACCGAGGTGAAGTATTAACATGTCCATTCAACTTCTGATGAAATCCGTGTTTGTGAGTGGGTTGGGATTGACGATGTACGCGGCGGCTATGGCGGGCGCCACGGACGATCATGGCCCTGATCAACATGCGCAAGCAAGTCATGCACACGAGAGCGACTTCGGGAGACCGGGGAGTGAGCATGATGTGCAGCGGACCATCGAGCTCACGCTGGAAGACATTAGCTTCGACAGCAAAGAAATCGTAGTCGAGGACGGCGAGACAGTCCGCTTCGTGCTGCGGAATCAAGGCCAGCTCCTGCATGAGTTCAACATCGGAACACCCGGTATGCACGAGGAGCATCAACGTGAAATGTTGGAAATGTTCGAACGGGGCATGATGACGGCTACCGGGGCGATGGCGCACCTGAACGAGATGGACCACTCGAAAATGGGAGGGATGACCCACGACGATCCCAACGCCGTGCTGGTGGACCCGGGTCAGACGCGGGAGCTGATCTGGAGGTTCACGCGGACGGCGAGGCTTGAATTCGCCTGCAACATCCCGGGACACTATCAATCCGGAATGTTCGGCCCAATTCGATTCAGATGAAAACCCGTCAGTCATGCAGGTCGACAGCGTGGGCGATAGTCGCCGCATTGATGAGCGCACCCGCGGCCGCGGACACTTACGAACTCACCATTGACGAGACGACGTTCAATGCCACCGGAAAGGATCGGCCGGCGCTGGCCGTGAACGGATCGATCCCGGCGCCGCTGCTGCGCTTCAAGGAAGGCGAGGACGTGGTGATCCACGTTACGAACAATCTCGACGACCAGGACGCATCGATTCATTGGCACGGATTCATTCTGCCCTATACGCAGGACGGGGTACCGGGGATCAGCTTTGACGGGATCAAGCCCGGGGAGACGTTCACCTACCGGTTCAAGGTCATACAGAATGGAACGTACTGGTATCACAGCCACTCTGGGCTGCAAGAACAGGCAGGTGTCTACGGTCCCATCATCATCGAGCCCAAAGGTCGAGACCCGGTTAGATACGATCGAGAGCATGTGGTGATGTTCTCCGATTGGACGGACGAAAGCCCCGAAGCGGTGCTTGCCCACCTGAAGAAGCAAAGCGATTACTACAACCGTGGCAAGCGTACGGTCTCTGATTTTTTCAGAGATGTGAGCGCAGAAGGCTGGCGTGGGGCCTTCGCGGACCGGCTGATGTGGGGCGCAATGCGCATGGACCCAACGGATCTGTCGGACGTGAGGGGCTACACGTTCCTAATCAATGGTAAGAACTCCGCGGCCAACTGGACCGGCCTGTTCAGCCCCGGCGAGCGGGTACGCCTGCGT
>JAPULC010000417.1 GCA_027295305.1 Gammaproteobacteria bacterium | reverse complement strand
GTCATGCACTGCGAGCGGGCAATCCTCTTCTCGACGTTGGAGCGACTGCACCGCGACCTGCCAGCACTTCGCATCGTCGGTTCCAGCGCCCGCGGCGGCTCGTCAATTCACGAGATTGGTGGGGTGGGTCGCCCGTGTGTGCTGATGCTCGGCAGTGAAAACGCGGGCCTTTCGAAGGCCATGGTGGACATGTGCACCGAGATGGTCAGCATTCCGATGCGGGGGTACGCGTCGTCGCTCAACATCGTGGGAGCCGCTTCGATTTTCTTGTACCAGATCGATCGCGATTAGCGGCGTGAGGGGCACACGGCCGATGCCTTCTCATCATGGCCGATCGCGGTCTAATTGTTCCTGGACCGCAGCCGACATTCGCAGGATTGCAGACATGAATTCCCCCCATACCGCATTGCGAATGACCTACAACTCCATCGTGGGTACCGCTCAGAGTTGAACCGACGCGAGAAATTTTGCCAGGCACAATTTCGTTGAGATGAAGATACCACCCGCGCCGCATTCCTGGACGTTGTCGCCCAGGGAAGCGATAGCCCTGCAGCGACGGATGTCTGGCAAGGTCGTTCTGCGTGCACTACCGCGCGCCACGCGTCTCGTGGCGGGCATTGATTGCGCGTTCTCCCGTGACGGCGAGTACTGTCTAGCCGTCGTCGTGCTGTGGGACGCGCAGCGCGAGAGTGTGGTCGAAGAGCACAGAGCGCGGCGCAAGCTTCGCTTTCCTTATATACCTGGCCTGTTGACCTTTCGCGAGGGGCCTGCCGCGCTCGCTGCGCTGAGAAAGCTGCATCGCCCGCCCGACGTCCTGATGTTCGACGGACAGGGCATTGCGCATCCACGACGCTTCGGCATCGCATCTCACATCGGGTTGATCACCGGCATACCTTCTGTCGGTTGTGCCAAGAGCCGTCTGACGGGCGAGCATCGCCAGGTAGGTGAACGACGGGGGAGTCATGTGCAGCTCAAGGGCCATGGCGAGGTGATTGGTGTCGTGCTGCGCACCCGGGACGGCGTGCGTCCGGTGTTCGTGAGCCCCGGGCACCTGTCCGATCTGAAATCCGCCCGGGCGCTCACGCTTCGCTGTGCGACCCGCTATCGATTGCCTGAACCCACCCGGCTCGCTGACCGGCGCGTGGCAGCGTACAAGCGCGAGTTGACCAAATAGTAAGAAAGAAAATGGGGTCTCCCCGACCGGGTCTGACCGGATTTTCCTATTCGCTTGGACTCTCTCGACGGGTTCAGCACAATGCGGGGCATAGGATTCGACCATCATAGAGAGGCGAAGATGGCTCGCACCGTCATGATGATTTCGATGGCACTTGCGCTTGGGGGTTGGGCGCAGGCCGGGGAGCGGGTGGACAACTTCGTGCTCCTCGATCAGCACGGGCAATCTCACGAGCTCTACTACCTCTCCGATGCCCGTGCCGTCGTGCTGATGGTGCAGGGTAACGGCTGCAACATCGTGCGCAATGCGCTTCCGGCGCTGGAGGAAATTCGATCGGACTACGCCGCGCAGCGAGTGGAGTTCCTCCTCATCAACTCGAACCTGCAGGACGATCGCGCGACCATCCTGGCGGAATCTGAAACGTTCGGCATCGAGTTTCCGATCCTCGTGGATGAAGCCCAGCTCATTGGCGAATCTCTGGAGTTCGTGCGCACGGCGGAAGTGATCGTCATCGATCCAAATGATTGGACCGTCGCATATCGCGGACCCATCAATGACCGGCTGGGCTACGAGACGCAGAAGCCGAAGGCGAAGGAACATTATCTGCGCGACGCGCTGGATGCCGTACTGCACGGAGAACAGGTGGCTATCGCGAAGCGCGACACGGTGGGTTGTCTGATCAACTTTCCAGAGCGCAAGCCGCGCGAGCACGCGTCCATTTCCTACGCCGAGACCATCGCGCCCCTGCTGGTGGAGAACTGCGTGCCGTGCCATCGCGAAGGAGGCATCGGCCCATGGGCCATGACCAGCTACACGATGGTGCACGGCTTCGCCCCGATGATGCGCGAGGTCATCCGTACCCAACGCATGCCCCCGTGGCACGCCGATCCCCACATCGGCGATTTCAAGGACGACAGGGGGCTCTCGGTGGCCCAGACGCAGACACTCGTGCACTGGATCGAGGCGGGCGCTCCACGCGGCGACGGGCGCGACCCCCTCGAGGACGCAGCCAAGCGGAAGTGGATCGACTGGCCTCTCGGAGAGCCGGACCTGATCGTCGAGATTCCCGCGTTCGACGTTCCCGCAACCGGCGTCATCGACTACCAGTATCCGGTAGTGGCCAGCGGCCTGAAGGAAGGCGTGTGGGTGCAGGCCACCCAGGTGCTGCCTGGTGACCGAAGCGTCGTGCATCACGTGATTGCGGGCTTCGACACGGGGGATCGCATTCGCGGCAGCGCGGTGTTTCGCAACCATCTCGCCACCTTTGCGCCGGGGGTGGAGCCGCACCGCTATCCGGAAGACTCGGGAATCTACGTTCCTGCGGGCGCACATTTCGTATTTCAAATGCACTACACGCCTTCGGGCAAGGCCACCACCGATGCCTCCCGCGTAGGGCTTTACTTCGCGCATGAGCCCCCCACGCACTTCCTGCGCCATCGCGCGATGATCGATCCGACGATTCGCATTCCGGCCCATTCAAAGGCGCACACGGACTCGGTGTATTACCTGTTCCGACGCGATGTCGTGCTCTATGGGCTTTTCCCCCACGCGCACTATCGCGGCCGTGCCTCCAGCTTCACGGCGGTGTATCCCGACGGGCGCGAAGTGCGTCTGCTGTCGGTGCCGCGTTACGATTTCAACTGGCAGCGCTTCTACGACTTCACCGAGCCCAAGGTGTTACCCGCGGGAACGCGTCTGGTGCATACCACGACCTGGGACAACTCCGCACAGAATCCCGCGAATCCCGATCCGGCGCGAGAGGTGCCGTGGGGCCTCCAGTCATTCGACGAGATGCTTTACGGCGCCTTTACCTTTCGTTACGTGGGAGAAGATCCCAGCGCGCCCATCGACGATCGACGCATCGCCGTGGTGGCCCAAATGATGGGCTATCTCGACACCGACCAGGACGGAAAGCTCGTGTTTGCGGAGCTGGGCCCGCGGCTGAGGAGACTGCTTGCCGTGCGCTTTGATGAATTCGATCTCAACGGCGATGGCGCTCTGGATGGAATGGAGGTTCTTGGGATGCGCCGCACGCTCATGCGCTTCGGCGGCCCGGAGTTCGGTGGACTCTGAAGGACCACGTAGGAGCGGCCTCCGGCCGCGATTGGTGTATCACGCTAGGCCGCTAGAATCGCGGCTGGAAGCCGCTCCTACGGAGACATTCTCGTGCGGATGGCGCGTGAAAGCGTGCTGGAGCCGAGCTAGTTCAACACCTTATAGCCGCGACCCCGAAGGCAGGTCTTGATCACTCTGGACTGCTCGCGCTTGGCTTCCGAGCTACCTCGAGCGGCGCCGGTGACCGCACCCGCGCCACCGCCCTTGGCTGCGCCCTTGCCGCCGGCAAAGATGGCGCCCACTGCGCTGCCCACGGCCGCCCCCGCCACGGTGCTCTTAGCGGTTTCCTTACCCACCGGAACCTCGTCGGCGAAAACGCTGCACTCCATCAGGTCGTCATAGTATTGCTCTATGTCGACGCCTCGAGTGTCGATGATCACACGATCGTCGCCGGGACCGAAGGCGGCGCACCCCCCGAGAAGGAATGTCACTGAAAGCAATGCGAGCGAATGTCGATGCATGGGGGACTTCCCGGACGTGTCACATCTTATCGAACGCACGAACGCTCATTCGGATGACAGCCTAGGTGGGAAATAAGTTCCTCAACGTCCCTTCCACTCGGGCTCGCGCTTCTCGGCAAAAGCCCGGGGACCTTCGCGTGCATCTTCGCTGAGACGTCGTTTCGTTTCCCATTCGTACCGGGCGGAGAACGCCTGGGAAAGCGTCTTGTCGAGCCCTTCGAGAGTACATTCTTTGGTCGCCATGACCGACAAAGGTGCGCAGCGCTTGATGTCGGCACACCATTCATCGACTGCGGCGTCGAGCTCTGCCAGAGGCACGACCTGGTTGACGAGCCCAATCTCGTAGGCGCGTTGAGCGCTCATGTGACGACCCGTGAGCAGGTAGCCCATAGCGATCTTGAGCGGAACCTGGCGCGGAAGGCGATGAACGCCACCGCCCGCAGCGAGCAAACCCCTGCGTGGCTCGGGTAGACCGAGCTCCGCATGCTCGGCAGCCACGATGATATCGCAAGCGAGTGCAAGCTCGAGCCCACCGCCCAGTGCATAGCCATTCATGCGGGCGATCAACGGCTTGGGAAAGTAGAAACGTCGCACCAGGCTGGTGGTATTGCGCCGCATCTCCTGCACCCGGGCACGCTCCTCGTCGCTGCCTTCGGCCAATGCGATACCCGCTTTGAGATCGGCGCCGGCGCTGAAGGCCTTGTCGCCCGCCCCCGTCAGCACACCGATCCAGATATCCTCGTTTTTCTCGATCTCGTCGAAATGTTGAGACAGCTCGTAGCTGAGATAGGGCCCCAGGGCGTTCATGGACGCGGGACGGTTCATCGTCACGTAGGCCACGTGATCGCGAACGTCGAAGGAGGAAAATTCGAACTTTGCCATGGTCGCGTGCGCTAACCTCGCTGCGTCATTTGACGGCTCTTCGTCATTACAGTACGCCCTGCTCGCGCAGCTGAGCGATGTCTTCTGCAGCGTAGCCGAGCTCGGTCAGTATGGCATCCGTGTGCTCGCCGACCTCGGGCGCCTTCCTGGGTCCCACGCGGCCGATGCCGTCGACGAAGACGGGATTGTTGATCACCCAGCGAGCTTCGACCTCGGGATCGCTCGGCTCCACCAATATGTCGTTGATCTTGGCTTGCTCGTCTTCCAGCATGTCTTCCACGATGGCAACGTGGCTGGCGGGAACATCCGCCGCATGGAG
>JAPULC010000416.1 GCA_027295305.1 Gammaproteobacteria bacterium | reverse complement strand
AAACGTCGAATCGACTGCCGGTGCGCGCCATGCCGCCGCTCACGCCGATGGGCGTGCCATCCGCGCGCCAACACGACGCACCCGTCATCGCCCCGTGCTCGAACATGATCATGCCCATGCCGCCGCCGACGATTCTGACTTCCTGTACACGGTGCCCACGGCGACCCAACTCCGTTCGGATCTCTTCCGGGACGCCGGCCTCGACGTCCAACTGCTCTCCAAGGGTCCACACACGCGGTGCCTCCACGGCCTCCTGCGGGCTCATGCCGTGGTCGATGACATTCACGATCGCCTGCATTGCCGATGGAAATATGCGCACCGCCCCCGGAAGGCCCAGCGCGAACTCGGGCCGTCCATCCTTGAACACGATGGTCGGCGACATGCTGCTGGTCATCCGCTTGCCGGGCGCAACGGAATTCGCGAGGCCCGGGTGCGGATCGAAAATGTTCATGGTGTTGTTCATCAGCACGCCGGTGCCGGGGATCGTCACCTTCGAACCGAAGACACTGTGGATCGTCTGTGTCGTTGCAATGACATTGCCGTCGGCGTCCGCAGCGGTCACGTGCGTCGTGTGGTTCGATTCGCGGGTCGCGGGATTTTCGACCGCACGGGCTTTCGCCATGTCGATGTCGCTGCCGCGCCGACGAGCGTAATCCTTGGAGATCAGCATCGCCACCGGCACGTCCACGAACGCGGGATCGCCTGTGTACTGCTTGCGATCCTCGAAAGCGATCTTCATCACTTCCGCGAGCAGATGGATCGAATCCGCGGACCCGAACCCCATCTCGCGAACGTCGTGGTCCTCGAGAATATTCAGCATCTCGGTCACCTGCACGCCGCCGGCGGAAGGCGGGGGCGGCCCCACGACCTCGTAGCCGCGGTACGTACCAACGATCGGATCGGACCAGACGGTGCGGTAATTCTTCAGGTCCTCCATGGTGACGAGACCCTCGTTGCGCTGCAGATAATCGACCGCTAGCGAGCCGAGCTCGCCGCCGTAGAGGAGATGGGGTCCTTGGCTCGACAACAACTTCAGCGTCGCTGCGTACTCGGCCTGTACCACGAGATCGCCTTCTTTGAGCGGTTGCCCGCCGGGCATGAAAGTCTTCGATGTCTCCGCAAAGCGCTTCATGTTCGGCGCTGCACGCTCGACGATACCGCTGAGATATCGCGTCGCGCGAAAACCGTGCCCGGCATATCTGATCGCAGGCTGGAGCACGTCATCCAGACTCAAGCGCCCAAAGCGTTCCAACGTCTCGCACCATCCCTTCAACGATCCCGGCACACCAATGGCCAACGGACCGACGTCGTTCGCGCCATCGACCACCTTCTGGTAGTCCGGCCAGGTGTTCGACAGTGTCTGGTACATGTCTGCCGACGCGGCTGCGGGTGCCACCGCGTAGTTGTTGATGTGCACCCGCTGTCCATCGGCGAGTCTCATGTTCGCTATGCCCGCGCCGAATATCCCTACCATCATCGGCTCGACAACCGTCAACGCGAAGAGTGCGGACACCGCGGCATCGATGGCGTTGCCGCCGCCCGCAAGCATCTCCGCCCCCGCGGCCGAGCCCAGCGGATGATTCGTCACGATCATGCCGCGTGACCCCACGGCGGGCTCTTTATCCAGCGTGAACATGCGGCCAACCCTCGCTCGCCAATCCCGTCTTTCTACCATTGCGTCCATTGCGCCGGTCTGCCTTCCAAGGTTCGATCCTGCAGCGCACCTCGCTTTGCCGACGCTCTCTCCCCCTCGAATCCCCTTTCTTTTACCCACGGCTTCCAGTGTGATGCAACGATTGCGTCTGGCTCAGTCTCGTTGCGATCTTCCCTGGGCTGGCGGACGCCTATCGCCCGATCTCGGCTGGTAATCCCAACGCGCGGTCTGCAGATAACGCAGCACCACCACCATTGCATCGGCATCGCCCACCCGTTGAAGCGCTTCGATGGCCCACCCCCTCACGTGATGGTGATCGTGATAGAGATTATCCCGCAGCGCTTCGATCAAGCCTTCCAGCCCGGCGGCACGACTGCCGAGTCGCGCAATGGCGAGCTCTGCATTTCGGCGGGTGAGCGCATCGTCGTCGCGTAATGACATCACCAGCTCCGACGGCGCAACATCGACACCCTGGCCGACGATACCGATGGCCTCGGCTGCATATCGCCGGACCAACGGATCCGAATTCGCAAGCATGGCGACGAGCGCGGGCAGCGCTGCCTTCGCTCGCGGACCGATATCGCCGAGCACATCGGCAATTCTCGCAGTCAAGCTTTCATCCGCGCCTTCCAGGCGTTTCAGAAGATGCGGCACTGCGATCTCCCCCAGCGAAGCGACTCCGTACGCCGCCACGGTGCGGCGCACGACGTCGTCACAGCAGAATCTCTCCATCAAGGGCGCTACTGCCGGCTCTCCGTGCGCCGCGAGCGCATAAGCTGCACTGATCGCTTCGACGTCGTCCCCACTCTCCAACTCACTGACGAGTTCCTCAAGGGGCTGAGAGTCATCTTTCAATGCTTCAGGTCGACCCAAATGCCAACGCCACATGTGCTGCCAGATCGGCTCCTGAGCGTCCTCACTCTCGAGCCATGTCGGCGTTTCGTGTGCCCACGAAGGGGTGGTTGGATCTTCCTGGCGCGTAAACAGAAATTTCACCATGTGACGCTGTGCATCGGTGAGGTTTCCACTGTAGCGACCATGGGCTATGTCGAAATGCACGATGGTCACGCTACCTGCGCCACCCACCAGAGGAATCTTGCGCCTTTCCCACGGCTCATCGAGCCTCTCGAGCTCACGCGTCAGCTCGGGATGATCGCTCACGAGCGCTTCATAACGCTTCGCCGACAATGCGCGCGCCTCTTCGCGCGCATGGACACCTTGCTCTACGAGTGCATCCACCTCTTCTCGCGCCTGCTCGGCAAGTGCTCGCATCTCACGACGTTTGCTCTCGAGCGCGAACCTCGGTGTGTACTGGCTGCGCGGTACGATGCCGGTGGGGCCCTTCTCGAAGGCGGTGTCCTGGGGATAGTAGAAGAGCATCGCAAAGCGCGTGTGATGGTCCCGGCGAAAGCCGTCCATCGCGTAGTGCGAATGGTTGTCGCCGTCTTTGTGCAACGGCTGTCCAGCGTCCGGGAGATTGACGTGATCGTGACGGTGAAAGTGCAGGAAATATCCCGGACCGAGGATGCTTTCCAGCGCTCCGCGTATCGCGGGCTCGTCGAGGACATCGCGAAGCTCCGGCACGCACGGCAGCAGATTGTTGTGGCCCACCGGACCTTGCTCGTCGAGGGGTTCCAAACACTGATAGATGTGCTCGTGAAATTCCCTCGGCAGCTCTGATTGCAGGGTCACGTAGCCTTCGCGAATGAAGTCCTTCATCTCTGCGTCGCTGAGATGCTTTGGCGTCTCGGACAACGCGCTCTCCATAGGCACCACCGGTTTCATGCTCGGTTGACGAAAGTCTATTCTCTCGGCGGGCTGCAGGGCCACCGTTGCGACGGGTGCAGTCCGACCGTCGAGGATTACGGGTAGTCGCTGACGAACCCGTCACGGTTCGGCATCTCGATGCGCGGCAGGGTCGTGGCATCCATTACGGCATCTTCGGCGACGATCTCATTCAGAAACAGCACATAGGCGGTGATGGCATACACCTCATCGCTGGTCAGTGACTTCGGCGCTTCATAGGGCATGGAGCGTCGCACGTAATCGAAAAGCGTGGTTGCGTACGGCCAGAAGCTACCCACCGTTCTCACGGGCGAAACCTCCTGGAGGGTTCCCCACCCTCCCACCAGCCGGTCGGCCAAAGCGCCTTCACCCTTGGCGCCATGACACGACGCACAGCGTGCGTCGTAGAGCGTCGCCCCGTCGTCCACCGAACCGCCTCCAGACGGAAGCCCGGTGCCATCCGGAAACACCGTGACGTTCCACGGCTCGAGGGCCTCCTCGCCGACCACATGGCCAAGTTTCGGCGCCGGCACGGACGCCCCCCGCGAGCCGGAATCCCCCGCGAGGAGACTCACAGGGGCCAATAGTGCAAAGAGCACGGCCACGAGATTGGCGTCGGTTCTACACGAAAACATTCTGGATCCGACCATCACCGTTCACCGCCCAGGTCTGAATGCCGTTGAAGTGATAGATGTTTCGCGCTGCGAAACGCGCGAGGGCATCGTCGCGGCTCGGTTGAACA
>JAPULC010000415.1 GCA_027295305.1 Gammaproteobacteria bacterium | reverse complement strand
TCCAACACATCCGGCCGGTTGGTCGCAGCGATCACGATGATGCCATCGTTGCCTTCGAAGCCGTCCATCTCCACCAGCAGCTGGTTCAATGTCTGCTCGCGCTCGTCGTGACCACCGCCGAGCCCTGCACCGCGATGACGCCCCACCGCATCAATCTCGTCGATGAAGATGATGCAAGGCGACTGCTTCTTGGCCTGCTCGAACATGTCGCGCACGCGCGATGCGCCCACCCCGACGAACATCTCGACGAAATCAGACCCCGAGATCGAGAAAAACGGCACCTTCGCCTCACCCGCAATGGCCCTGGCGAGCAACGTCTTACCGGTTCCAGGGGCTCCCACCAGCAGGATGCCGCGTGGGATACGTCCACCTAGACGCTGGAACTTGCCCGGTTCACGCAGGAATTCCACCAGCTCCTGGAGATCCTCTTTGGCCTCGTCCACGCCGGCCACATCGGCAAACGTGGTCTTGATCTGATCCTCGGAAAGCAGCTTGGCCTTGCTCTTCCCAAACGCCATCGGGCCTCCCCGGCCACCGGCGCCACCCTGCATCTGGCGCATGAAAATCATGAAGACCGCAATGATGATGAGTATCGGGAAGCTCGCGATCAGCAACTGTGTCCAGACGCTTTGCTGCTCTGGTCGCTCTGCGCGAAACTTGACGCCATGGTTGTACAGATCGTCGATGAGCTTGGGATCATCCGCCTGGGGACGAATGGTCTCGAATCTATCCCCGTTGAGGAGTTGGCCGGTGATCACCAATCCATTGATGGTGACGTCCACGAGCCTGTCCTGACGCACCATCTGGATGAACTCGGAATAGTCCAACTCTCGCGCTTCGGGCTTGACGCTGAAATTGTTGAAGACGGTCAGCAGAACCGCTGCGATGACGAGCCACAGAAGCAGGTTTTTTCCGATATCATTCAAAGAGTTAACCTCGCTGAATTGGCCCCAAAGAAAGACCATTCTCAAGCTTACTACACATTCTCGAGGCTCACCAGAGAACCCCTGAAGGACCTCTACACAGCGCATAGATCTCGCGTGATCCACGTCGCGAAGCCAGCGGTTTTGTGACCTCGAGGCGCCCAAAACGTTCCCGAGCCAGCTGCCGCCAATCCGAGGTGCCTTCTCCCTCGAACAGCTTGATCACGAGGGACCCATTCGGGCCAAGCCAACGCAGCGCCAGCTCGAGGACCTGCTCTGCGAACTCGAGCGAACGCGCCTGATCCGTCGCACGCACACCGCTCAAGTTGGGGGCCATATCGCACAGTACAAGGTCCAGCGGACCCGTCATCCAGTCCTGGATGGCCCGCACGGTCACTGAGCTCATGACATCGCCTCGAATACAGGTCACGCCGGGAACCGCATCCATTGGTGCAACGTCCACCGCCAGCACACGGCCCGCAGCCCCCACGCGCTGCGTAGCGACCTGCGACCACCCGCCAGGTGCCGCGCCGAGGTCCACCACGCTCATTCCGGGGCCCAGGAGGCGCCAGCGTCGGTCGAGCTCCATCAACTTGAAAGCGCTGCGAGAACGCCAGCCGCCGCTGCGCGCCCGTTTGACGTACGGGTCGCGCGATTGCATCGCTAGCCAACGCTTGCTCGTGCGCGATCGCGGCATATTCACCTTCCTTCCAGAAATTCGCCGTCCGGGCGAATTTCTTCCCACGCTGCGGCGAAGTAAATTCGCCTTCGCTCCCAGGCCCTTTCTTTTGCTGCGCGTTGCTCCGCAAAAGCGGTCCTGCCGGGACATCCCTGTCCCGGATCTTCCTTCCAGAAATTCGCCGTCCGGGCGAATTTCTGCCCACGCTGCGGCGAAGTAAATTCGCCTTCGCTCCCAAAACCTTTGCTTTTGCTGCGCGCTCTTCCGCAAAAAGCTGGTTTTGCAATGGCAGCCCACGGCTGCCACGGCATCCTTGCCCCGGTCCTTCTTTCCAGAAATTCGCCGTCCGGGCGAATTTCTTCCCACAACCGTCACGACTCGCGGCATCCCATCTCACCCCGGGTGGCTAGTTCCTGTCCATAGTGCGTAGCATTGTGGACAGGAACCGACTGGAAAGGGGACGTCCGATGTCCGAGAAAGCCGAACGACGTGCGCTCATCCGAATCGCAATCGAGCTCAAACCGGCGGTCACGGTGGGGGCAGCGGGTCTCACCCCGGGTGTGCTCGAGGAGCTGCAGCGTGCACTACGCGACCACGAGCTCATCAAAATCAGATTCAATGTCGTGGACCGGGAAAAGCGCCGTGCCACCGCTGCCCAGCTCGCCGAGCAACTGGACGCCGAGCTGATTCAGCGCGTGGGAAAGACCATCGTGCTCTATCGTCCAAACCACGACGCCGATGCAAGGCTATCGAACATATCGCGCAATTCGGGCGACTGATCCCAATCGCCGATGTTACGCGAGATGCTCCACCTTTTCGATTTCATACTCGACGACGCCCCGCGGTGCGCGGACTTCCACGGTATCGCCCTCCGACTTACCCACGAGCGCACGCGCAATGGGCGAGTTCACCGAAAGCTTTCCTTCTTTGATGTCTGATTCATCCTCGCCGACGATGCGATAACTCACCCGAGAGTCGTCGTCGGCGTTGATCAGATGCACGGTCGCCCCGAAGATCACCTTCCCGGTAGCGGTGATCTTGGTGATGTCGATGATCTGCGCGTCCCCCAGCTTGCCCTCGATTTCACGCAACCGCCCCTCGGCGAATCCCTGCTCCTCCTTTGCGGCGTGGTACTCCGCGTTCTCGCGCAGATCTCCATGCTCCCGCGCTTCGGCGATCGCGCGAATGATGCGCGGGCGCTCGACGTTCTTGAGCCTGAGAAGCTCCTCACGCAGCTTCTCGGCACCCTCTATCGTCATCGGAATACTCATGAAGACACTGCCCGCGTCACCGCGCCATGATGGCGTGCAGATCCTGAAGTCTACGCACCTGCTCGGCTTTGCCGAAACGGATCGCGATGCAAAACGCCTCGCCACCGGCCAGGGTCGTGGTGTAGCACACCTTTTTCTGCAACGCGAGTCGTCGAATGATCGCCGAGTCCGCAATGGCTTGGCGACCTTCGGTGGTGTTGACGATAAGGTCCATTTTCTCGTTCTTCAACATATCCGAGATGTCTGGGCGCCCCTCGGTCACCTTGTTTACCACGTCGACCTCGACACCGGCGTCAATGAGCTCGCGGGCCGTGCCCCGCGTCGCTACGAGCGCGAACCCCAGGTCTACCAGATCTTTGGCCACTTGAACGGCACCCACCTTATCGGAGTCCTTGACCGAGATGAACGCACGCCCTGTGGATGGCAGGCACTCACCCGCGGCAAGAGTGGCTTTGCCAAACGCTTCTGCAAAGCTCTCACCCACTCCCATGACTTCTCCTGTGGATTTCATCTCGGGACCGAGAATCGGATCCACGCCAGGGAACTTGGCGAAGGGAAACACGCTTTCCTTCACGCAGATGAATGGCGGCACGATCTCTTCGGTGAATCCCTGCGCGACGAGTGAGCGGCCGACCATGCAGCGAGCCGCCACCTTGGCCAGAGACACACCGATGCATTTGGAGACGAAGGGAACGGTGCGCGATGCCCGTGGATTCACCTCCAGAACGAAGATGTCGTCACCTTGAACGGCGAACTGAAGATTCATCAACCCGACCACGCCGAGCTCCAACGCCATCTGCTTCGTCTGACGTCGAATCTCGTCCTGAATCTCTCGAGACAGCTGATGCGGCGGAAGCGAGCAGGCCGAGTCGCCCGAATGTACCCCGGCTTGCTCGATGTGTTCCATGATGGCCCCGATCACCACATCGGTGCCGTCTGAGATCGCATCCACATCCACCTCGACCGCTTGATCGAGGAAGCGATCCAGCAGCACCGGCGCACTCTCCGAGACTTCGAACGCATCGGTCAGATAACGCTTGAGCTCATCGTCGCCATGGATGATCTGCATCGCCCGCCCGCCGAGCACATACGAGGGGCGCACGACGATCGGATAACCAATCTCGCGGGCGCCGGCCAACCCTTCGTCGAGGTCGGTCGCAGTCCGATTGGGGGGCTGGCGCAACCCGAGCTGATGGATCATCTGTTGAAAGCGCTGCCGGTTTTCGGCGCGATCGATGGCGTCGGGACTCGTACCGATGATGGGCACGCCCTCGGCTTCCAGCTGTTCGACGAGCTTCAACGGCGTCTGACCGCCGAACTGCACGATGACACCTTCGGGCCGCTCCACCGCAACGATGGCCAGAACGTCCTCCAACGTCACAGGCTCGAAGTAGAGGCGATCCGACGTGTCATAGTCAGTTGAGACCGTCTCCGGATTGCAGTTGACCATGATGGTCTCGTAGCCGTCTTCGCTCAGGGCGAGCGCGGCGTGCACGCAGCAGTAATCGAACTCGATGCCCTGGCCGATCCGATTCGGTCCGCCCCCGAGCACCAAAATTTTCCGACGATCCGATGGCTCGCTCTCACACTCCTCTTCGTAGGTGGAGTACATGTAGGCCGTCGCAGCCGGAAACTCCGCGGCACATGTGTCCACACGCTTGAACACCGATCGAACGCCGAGGCTCTCGCGCACACGCCGCATTTTCGATTCGGACTCACCCAGCAGACGGGCCAGGCGCGCATCGGAAAAACCCCGACGTTTGAGATCGAAGATCTCGTCCGCGGCAAGTGAATCCAGGGAACGTGACGCAAGGGCCGTCTCACGAATCACAAGGTCTTCGATCTGCGCGAGGAACCACGGATCGATGCCGGTGATCTCGGCGATCTCCGGCACCCCGAGCCCGATGCGAAATGCGTCGGCGATATACCAGATCCGATCGCTCCCCGCGTTCTTGAGCTCGCCCAATATGAGGCTCTGATCCTGCGCGTCGTCTCCAGACAATCGGGGATCGAAGCCGGTGGCATCCACCTCGAGACCACGCAATGCTTTCTGGATGGACTCTTGAAAGGTGCGCCCGATGGCCATCACCTCCCCTACGGACTTCATCTGCGTAGTGAGTCGGGGGTCCGCCTGCGGGAATTTCTCGAACGTGAACCTCGGCACCTTCGTGACCACGTAGTCGATGGCGGGCTCGAACGATGCGGGGGTGATGCCGGTGATGTCGTTGACGAGTTCATCGAGGGTGTAGCCGATCGCGAGCTTGGCCGCCACCTTGGCGATGGGAAACCCCGTCGCTTTCGATGCGAGTGCCGAAGAGCGCGACACCCGCGGGTTCATCTCGATCACCACCATGCGGCCAGTACGGGGATCCACGGCGAACTGAACGTTCGACCCACCCGTATCGACCCCGATCTCGCGCAGCACCGCAATGGCTGCATTGCGCATGTGCTGCAGCTCCTTGTCGGTCAAGGTTTGAGCCGGTGCAACCGTGATGCTGTCGCCTGTGTGAATTCCCATCGGATCCACATTCTCGATGGAACAAACGATGATGCAGTTGTCCTTGCGGTCGCGCACCACCTCCATCTCGAACTCTTTCCAACCAAGCAGCGATTCGTCGATCAGGAGCTCACTCGTCGGCGATAGGTCCAATCCACGATGGCAGATCTCGACAAACTCATCGTGGTTATAGGCAACGCCGCCACCCGTGCCCCCCAGGGTGAAGGACGGCCGAATGATGCACGGGAATCCGAGCATGGCTTGCACCTGCTCCGCCTCCTCTATGCTATGGGCGAGGGCGGAGCGTGGGGACTCGAGCCCGATGGAGCGCATGGCCTCGATGAATCGTTCCCGGTCTTCCGCTTTGTCGATCGATTCCTGGGTGGCGCCGATCATCTCGACCCCGTATCGATCGAGCACGCCTTCACGCGCCAGATCCAAGGCACAATTCAGCCCGGTCTGTCCGCCCATCGTCGGCAACAGTGCATCGGGTCGCTCTCGCTCGATGATCTTCGCAACCGTCTCCCACTCCACCGCCTCGATGTAGGTGGAATCCGCCATGGCGGGATCGGTCATGATGGTTGCCGGATTGGAGTTCACCAGAATCACGCGATAGCCCTCGTCCCTGAGTGCCTTGCACGCCTGGGCGCCGGAATAGTCGAACTCGCAGGCCTGACCAATGACGATGGGTCCCGCGCCGAGTATGAGAATGCTTTCGATGTCGTCGCGTCTGGGCATTATTCTCGAGCCTGGGAACGGATCACTTCGGCGGAGCAGCGATTCATCATGGCGACGAATTCGTCGAACAGATGACCCACATCGTGCGGACCGGGGCTCGCCTCCGGGTGCCCCTGAAAGCCGAATGCGGGTCTGTCGCGTCGTCTGATTCCCTGCAACGAGCCATCGAAGAGCGATACGTGCGTCGCCTCGAGACACGCAGGCAGCGACTCACCATCCACCGCAAAACCGTGGTTCTGACTCGTGATGACCACACGGTCACTGTCGAGCGCCTTAACGGGATGGTTGGCGCCGTGATGACCATGGGACATCTTGATCGTTCGCGCGCCGCTCGCGAGCGCCAGAAGCTGGTAGCCGAGACAGATGCCGAACGTCGGAACACCGGCGTCAATCAATTCTTCGATGGCCTGGATGGCATACCGGCAGGGATCGGGGTCGCCGGGGCCATTCGACAACATCACGCCATCCGGTTTGATGGACAGCACCTCCTGCGCCGTCGTGCGCGCCGGTACAACGGTGACGCGGCAACCTCGATCCACGAGCATACGAAGCATGTTGCGCTTCACACCGAAATCGAACACCACGACGTGGTGTCCGACAGTGTCGGCGGCTCGAGCGCCTGCGGCTGGTGAAGCGCGATAACCTGACTCGAGAGACCACCCTCCCTCGTCCCACGTGTAGCGATTCTCCGTGGAGACGATGCAAGCGAGATCCATTCCAGTGAGGCCCGGGAAATCCCGCGCCTGTTCAAGCGCCTTGTCGACCGCTTTCTCATCCGCGCCGTGACCCGCGAGAATGCACCCGCCCTGAGCGCCCCGCTCGCGGATGATCCGGGTCAGTCGCCGCGTATCGAGACCGGCAATGGCCACCACCTTGTGTGCCTCGAGAAATTCGGGAAGCGTCTTCTGCATGCGCCAGCTGCTCGGTAAAAGCGGCAGATCACGGATGATGAGACCCCCCGCCCACACACGATCGCTCTCGTTGTCTTCTTCGTTGACCCCGGTATTGCCGATGTGCGGATAGGTGAAGGTGATGAGTTGACGCGCGTAGGAGGGATCAGTGAGGATTTCCTGATACCCGGTCATGGCGGTGTTGAACACCACCTCTCCCACGGCCGCCCCGGAGACGCCGATGGACTGTCCGCGAAAGATGCTGCCATCTTCCAGCGCGAGTATTGCCTCAGTCAATGTCGACTCCCGATGCGCTGGCTCGGCGCCAGCGTGAAGCCCCCCTTGGAAACCGGACCGGCGTGGACGAACGACATCGCCGAGATGCCATCAGGCCCCACGCCCGCGTGGACGACCCTCGCCCGCGGCTCAAAAAAAGGCGAGAAGGAATTCCTTCTCGCCTTTCATCGTTCATCAGCCCGGCTGCATGCTGGCGCGGTATTCTAGTGTCCTGTCCCGCAAATGACTAGCTGGTTCCTGTCCCGAAAGGGACAAGAACTAGCGTCCGGGACAAGGATGTCGCGCCAGCCATGCGGCTGGCGTAAGCATGACCGCTTTTTGCGGAGCTCTTTGCGGAAGAAAGCGCAGCAAAAAGCAAGGGCCTGGGAGCGTGGTGGGAGACCACCAAGATGAAGGCGAATTTATTTCGCTGCAGCGTCAACAGAAACTCGCCAGGACGGCGAGTTTCGGGACAGGCACTAGCTAAAGGCATCGCTTGCGCACGGAGCGCTCGCGAGCTCATCGCGTAACGCCGAGCACCTCGCGCATGCCATAAAGGCCCGGCGGCTGTGACGTGATCCACTCGGCAGCGCGAATCGCGCCACGCGCGAACGTCATGCGGCTCCCCGCGCGATGAGTGATCTCCACACGTTCGCCCTCGGCGGCAAACATGACGGTGTGCTCACCGACAATGTCGCCCGCACGAATCGAGTGAAAGCCTATGGTGCTGCGCTCGCGCTCGCCCGTCACACCTTCTCGTCCGTAGATGGCCGACTGCGCGAGATCGCGACCGAGCGCACGCGCCACCACCTCGCCCATCGCGATCGCCGTGCCCGAGGGGGCATCCACCTTGTGCCTGTGATGCACCTCGCTGATCTCGACGTCCACGTCATCCCCAAGGATGCGTGCAGCGGTATCTAGAAGTTCGAAGCACAAGTTTACGCCAATGCTGAAATTCGGTGCCTGTACGATCGGGATCTCGTGGGCCGCCAACACGATGCGACGCTGGGCAGCTGAACTCAGGCCGGTGGTTCCAAGCACCAGCGCGCAACCCATTGCTTCACACGCCGCGACGTTGTGATCGGTCGCATCGGCCACGGTGAAATCCATGAGGACGTCCGCATCAGCGAGCACCGCCGAGAGTGAATCGCTCACCGCAAGGCTCTTTCGCGCGATTCCCGAGAGCTCCCCCGCATCGACTCCGACGAACTCGGAGTCGGCGCGCTCCACGGCGCCCGAGAGTGCGAGCGTCGAAGACGCTTCGAGGGCCTGAATCAAAATGCGGCCCATGCGGCCGGCCGCACCCGCAACAACGACATTAGGCATCTTTCAAGACCTCAAGCTGTCGAAGAAGTCCTTCACTCCCTCGAACCAGGACACCTCCTTTGGCGAATGGCGCCTACCGCCAGCCTGCAACGTTTCTCTGAGCTGACCCAGGATGGCCTTCTGCTCGGCGCTCAGCTTCACCGGTGTTTCCACCGCCACGCGACACAGTAGATCGCCCGTCGATCCCCCTCGCACTGGCGATACTCCTTTGCCGCGCAGCCGAAAGAGCCTACCACTCTGGGTGCCCTCGGGAATCTTGAGCATCACTTTGCCATCGAGAGTTGGCACTTCCAGTTCGCCCCCGAGCGCAGCGTCCACGAAGCTGATCGGCACATCGCAATACAGATGTTTTCCCTCGCGCTCGAAGATGGGATGCTCGCTCACCGAAATCTGCACGTAGAGATCTCCTGGCGGACCGCCGCCGAGGCCGGCCTCGCCTTCTCCGGCGAGCCGAATTCGATCCCCGGTGTCCACGCCGGATGGGACCTTCACCGCGAGCGTGCGAGAGCGCTCAATGCGCCCCTGCCCGCCACAACTACGGCAGGGGTCGCGAATGATCTGGCCCTGGCCGCGGCACCGTGGGCAGGTCTGCTGGAGCGAGAAGAATCCTTGTGCCACCCGAATCTGGCCGGCGCCACCACAATCCGGGCAGGCTGAGCGCTCGGTGCCAGCACGGGCCCCCGAGCCCTTGCACTCCTCACAGGCGCCAAGGGTCGGCACATTGATTTCGATTGTGTCTCCGCGCACCGCCTGTTCGAGATCGAGATCGAGGGTGTAGCGCAGATCGCCCCCACGATAGCTCGATGTGCGGGTGCGGGCACCGGCGAATATGTCGCCGAAGACATCGCTGAAAATGTCGCTGAACGTGCTGGACCCGAACCCTGCACCCATTCCCGCGGAAGCATCGACGCCTGCGTGACCGAAGCGATCGTAGGCGGCGCGGCGTTCATCATCCGACAGGATCTCGTAGGCTTCGCTCGCCTCCTTGAACAGCTCCTCCGAACCGTCATCATCCGGGTTGCGATCCGGATGGTATTTCATCGCGAGTCGGCGATAGGCCTTCTTGATTTCGCTTCCGGCCGCGTCGCGAGACAACCCCAGAATCTCGTAATAATCTCGCTTGGCCATTTAGCTCGGTTTCCTGAAGGAGCCCACAAAGAAAAGGCGCAGGCCTCAATGACCTGCGCCACGCTTTGTGTGCCGCTCTCGAGTTTAGTCCTTATCGTCTTTCACTTCCTCGAACTCTGCATCCACAGCATCGGAATCACCCGCATCCGCGGACGCCTCACCGCTCGCTGCCTGATCGCTGGCCGCGGCATCGGCATACATTCTCTCGGCAAGCGCTGAAGATGCCTCGGCGAGCGCCTGCGTCTTGACATCGATCTGGCTCTTGTCGTCACCCTTCAACGCCTCTTCGAGCTCGGCGATCGCAGCTTCGATCTTGTCCTTATCTTCCTGCGTAGCCTTGTCGCCGGCTTCGGTGACCGTCTTGCGCGTGGCGTGGATCAGCTGGTCGGCCTGATTACGCGTAGTCACCAGCTCCTCGAATTTACGGTCCTCCTCGGCATGCGCTTCGGCATCTCGCACCATCTGATCGATCTCTTCCTCGGACAAACCACTCGAGGCCTTGATGACGATCGACTGCTCCTTGCCCGTCGCCTTGTCCTTCGCAGAGACATTGAGGATGCCGTTGGCGTCGATGTCGAAGCTCACCTCGATCTGCGGCAGGCCACGTGGCGCGGGAGGAATATCGGCGAGATCGAAACGCCCGAGGGATTTATTCTGCGCCGCCTGCTTGCGTTCACCCTGGAGCACGTGAATCGTCACCGCGGACTGATTGTCCTCGGCAGTCGAGAACGTCTGCATCTTCTTCGTCGGAATGGTGGTGTTGTTCTCGATGAGGGTGCTCATCACACCGCCCAGGGTTTCGATCCCGAGGGACAGGGGGATCACGTCGAGCAGCAATATGTCTTTGACCTCACCGGAAAGAACCGCCGCCTGAAGGGCGGCACCCATTGCCACCGCCTCGTCGGCATTGACGTCCCGGCGAGGTTCCTTCCCGAAGAATGATCTGACCTTCTCCTGGACGAGGGGCATACGCGTCTGGCCCCCGACGAGGATCACATCGTCAATATCGTCGGCTCCCATGCCGGCATCGGAGAACGCGATCCTGCATGGCTCGATGGTGCGATCCACGAGATCTTCCACCAACGATTCCAGCTTCGCACGCGTGAGCTTCATCACCAGATGCTTCGGGCCGGACGCATCGGCCGTGATGTAAGGCAAGTTCACTTCCGTCTGCTGACTCGATGACAGCTCGATTTTGGCCTTCTCGGCAGCCTCTTTCAGACGTTGAACGGCCAGAGGATCGCCGCGCAGATCCATCCCCTGGCTCTTCTTGAACTCATCGGCGAGATAGTCGATGACACGTTTGTCGAAGTCCTCCCCTCCGAGGAAGGTATCTCCGTTGGTGGAAAGCACTTCGAACTGCTTTTCGCCGTCCACATCGGCAATCTCGATGATCGAGATGTCGAACGTGCCACCACCGAGGTCGTAGACCGCGATCTTGTGATCGCCCCGGTCTTTGTCCATGCCATATGCAAGGGCAGCTGCCGTCGGCTCGTTGATGATGCGTTTCACTTCGAGACCCGCGATGCGTCCCGCATCCTTGGTGGCCTGGCGCTGGGAGTCATCGAAATAGGCGGGCACGGTGATCACGGCTTCGGTCACGGTCTCACCGAGATAGTCCTCCGCGGTCTTGCGCATCTTCTTCAACACTTCGGCCGAAATCTGAGGCGGCGCGAGTTTCTCGCCCTTCACCTCGATCCAGGCATCGCCGTTGTCGGCCTGGCCGATCTTGTAGGGCACCATATCCACGTCCTTCTGCACCACCGAGTCGCTGAACTTGCGACCGATGAGGCGCTTCACAGCGAATAGCGTGTTGCGCGGATTGGTGACTGCCTGACGCTTGGCCGATTGGCCCGCCAGGATCTCGTTCTCCTCCGTGTATGCCACGATCGATGGTGTCGTACGGTCACCTTCTGAGTTCTCGATGACCTTGACGTCTTTGCCTTCCATCACGGCGACACACGAATTCGTGGTCCCGAGGTCGATGCCGATGATTTTTCCCATGACTCAATTCTCCGCCGTCGGCGACCACAGGGTGGCCGTACTGAAATCCTCAACTGAATATTGGACCTCGGTATCGAAGTTCAACCGGTAGGCACTAAACCTCGTCCGCTTTGGTGGATTTTGCCTTCGCTACGATGACGGTCGCGGCCCTGACCACCCGTCCATTGAGGGTATAGCCCTTCTGAAGCACATGCAGCACGGTGCCTGGCTCGACGTCGTCGTTTTCGATCACACTCACGGCTTCGTGCAGCCCGGGGTCAAAGGGCGCGGCCTCCGGGTCCTCCTGAACCACGCCCACTCGCGCAAGGCTGTCGTGAAGCAGCTTCAACGACAGCTCGACTCCCTCGGTGAGGCCGCTGAGGCGCTCGTCTTCACCGTTCTTCAGCTTGCTCGCGCCCTGAGCCGCCCGCTCGAGGCTGTCGATCACAGGCAGCAAATCCGCCGTAAAACGTTCCAATGCAAACTTGTGGGCGTTTTCTACGTCTCGAGCGCTTCGCCGACGCACGTTCTCGATCTCGGCCTGAGCCCGTAGCGCCTGGTCCCTGAGGGTTTCTACCTCGCGCTCGAGGGCTTCGACCTGGCCGTCGGGTGATCCCGCGTTCTCATCGCTGGGCTCGGCCAGTTCCTGCTGCGCAGGCTCTACGGCTTCCGGGGCTTCCGGGGCTTTCGGGACTTCCGGGGCTTCGGGCTGGTTCTTGTCTTGCGCCACTGCGAACGACTCTCCTTCAATGCTGGGTCAACGACACTGCGGCCACCACGGCACGTGCCAGTGAAAACGCGTGTCCCGAAATGCCATCCCTTGCAATTGCCTCTTAAACGCATCCATGCGCCCGATCGCCAGTTCGATCCAGAATGCTACGCATTCTGGACAGGAACTAGCTAGGCACACTTCGAATTGATATGGGGAAGCCGCTGAATTAATCAAGCACAGGTAGTTTCGTTCGGAACTACCACCGGGGCATGGATGCCGGGGCAGCCGTGGAGCTGGCCTAAGCATTTTCCGCTTTTCCGGAAGCTCAGCTGCTGGAAAAGCAAGGAAAATGGGAGCTTCCGCAAACCGCGGTTTGCGGAAGCATAAGCGCTCTCAGTCGTTTCAACCGGAGCCAGCTCTTGCAGCAACAACGCATGAGCAACTCCTCAATAGAGCGCGAGGAGAGCGAGAGGAAATTGCCAGGGACGGCAATTTCCGGACAGAAACTTGGGCATCAACCACTCGGGGCCAGCGCCGCTCCAAGCAGCTTGGCGGTGGCGTCGACGATGGGAATTACCCTCTGATAG